>URJF01000042.1 GCA_900548085.1 uncultured Oscillospiraceae bacterium
ACCTACAGTTAGTATCAAAAACAGTATTGGCGGAAAGACTGTATCTCTCCGCTGCAAAACAAATAATTCGGCAATATATTACAAAACATCAAAAAAAGGCAGTTATAAAAAATACTCAAAGCCGTTCAAATTGAGCGACTCAAAGACGGTTTATGCCTATGCAAAAAAGTCAGGCAGTGCGAGCAGTAAGAAAATCAGTAAAAAAATTAAAATATCCACCACTTCAAAACCGAATAAAGTTAAGGCATCCGCAAAAGGTACTTCGTCAGTAAAAGTCAGTTGGAAGTCAGTTAAGGGTGCGTCCGGTTATTATGTATATCAGTCCGACAAAAAGAACGGAAAATACAAAAAGGTTGCAACAGTAAAAAATGGTTCTTCCACGAGCAAAACTGTGAATTCGTTGTCATTGAACAAAACATATTATTTCAAGATAAAAGCCTATACTTATGGCAAAAAAACGAGTGCATACAGCAGTTGCGTAAGTGCTAAGATTAAGTCAAAATGGGGAACTCTGAAAAATGTGAAGCTCGAAAAATACGGCGTTTCTGAGCTTACTAAATATGAAGCAGAGGTTCTTGGTTATGAAGGCGGTGGTTCTGCAGCAATTTTTGTGAATTTCAGCGAAATAAAGGATGCAGATGGTTTTGAAATAAAAGAGATTTGGAGCAGTGATTATTCATATAACCATAAAGTTTCAATAAAAGATAGTTCTTGCAGTAAAAAATGTATACTTTTCAGTGCACAAGAATTTCCAAAGCAAGCTAAAATCAGAGCGTACAAAAAGGTAAAAGGAAAAACTGTATACGGTCCATATAAAACCATAAATTATGATTCGGCTAAGTACAAAGGCAATCTGTACTATGACGAATACGAAAATCTTTGTCATAAACGACTGGGAAAATAAAATTTGTAATAATAAAAAATGCGGCAAGGGATCAACCTTTGTCGCATTTTTATGTATTTTACATTCTGTAGAACAATGTTTCTCGTGGCATTCGGCTGTATCTGTAGACCGAAAATTCTATACCCAGTGCAAGATAAATACACAGAGATGACGAACCGCCGGCTGAGAACAAAGGCAAAGTAATGCCAATACAGGGCAGGAGGCTCAGCTCCATGCCTACATTGACCAGCACCTGAGCAAAAAGCATAACAGCTATTCCGCTGCACATCAGGTATCCTACATTGTCACGGCTGTTCAGTCCGCATTTTATTACTCTAAGCACCAAAAATCCAAGAATAAGTATAACTGCCATAGCACCAACAAAGCCTAATTCTTCGCCTGCTACTGTGAGAATCATATCGTTTTGGTTTTCGGGTACCATTCCGCTCTGCGTCATATCTCCGTGGAGATATCCCTGACCTAACAGTCCGCCGGAGCCCATGGCAATTTTTCCGTTAGTTTGCTGATACATAGCGTCTTTGTATTGGTCCGGATAGAGCAGTGCGATAATACGGGTGCGCTGTATTCCGCTGATGAGCTTCAGCTTCCACGCCGCCGCAAAGCCCACTATGATTGCACAAATGCCTGCAATAAAGTATCCTATGTTTACTCTCGCAAAGAATAACATTCCAATGAACATTACTAAGAAAATCAATGCTGATCCTGCATCACCTGTCAGCAGTACAAGACCTACCGGTATAGCTCCGTGGATGACGAGTGGGATAATAGTTTTAATTTTGTTTATCTTATCCCTGACTAAGTCTAAGTGATAGCTGAACGAGATGATGAATCCTACCTTTAACAGTTCCGATGGCTGAAAGTAGAAAATCTTTAGGTCAAGCCAGCTCCTCGCATCCTGTCTTGCAGACGGTGCAACACCGAAGAAAAAGGTGAATATCATCAGTCCGACGCATCCTGCGGCAATAATGGGCCATAGCTTTGAGATAACCTCGTAGTCAATGTTAGACACGACTATGGCGATAATAAGTCCGCCGGCTACGGACACAAGCATAGAGCGTATATCGCTGGATATGACCTGACCGTCCTTCAGCGATGAATGGGTAGCGCTGTAAACGAGAGCAAGTCCGTACAGCGACGCAAGCATCGCAGAGAAAAGAGTAAGAAAATCAGTACCCTTCAGCAGAGTAGAAACATTGTGTCGTTTCGATATTGAGTTTTTCATTTCTGCTCCTTTCTCAACTAGTATTTATATTATATTATGTGTACTCCTATTTTTCAACATAAAAATATTTAATTTTTTGTGTTGGAATATTATATGTAATGTGGTATAATATTTAACCACACTTAATAGAGGAGTGCTTATATGCTTACTGATATAGAAATTGCAAAAAATGCTAAGATGAAAAATATTGAGGAAATTGCTTCTGCCCTCGGTATCGACCGTACAGAAATTGAACCTTATGGACACTATAAGGCCAAGCTGTCTCAGTCACTTATCGACAGAGTAGAGAGCAATACCGATGGAAAGCTCGTTCTTGTTACAGCGGTGAATCCTACTCCTGCCGGCGAAGGCAAGACTACTGTTTCAATCGGTTTAGGCGATGCTTTGAATAAAATAGGCAAAAAGGCAGTTATCGCTCTCAGAGAGCCATCGTTAGGTCCTGTATTTGGCATCAAGGGCGGTGCTGCAGGCGGCGGTTACAGTCAGGTCGTACCTATGGAGGACATAAATCTTCATTTTACCGGAGATATGCACGCCATCACTTCGGCAAACAACTTGATGTGTGCTATGCTGGACAACTCTATTCAGCAGGGCAACGAGCTTAATATAGACCCCCGCACCATTCAGATAAAGCGTTGTTTGGATATGAATGACAGAGCACTTCGCAACATCATTTGTTCTTTGGGCGGAAAACTTAACGGAATACCTCGTGAGGACCATTTTTGTATTACTGTAGCCAGCGAGGTTATGGCTATCCTTTGTCTTGCTAAAGATATTTTTGACCTTAAGGAAAGGCTTGGAAAAATCCTTGTGGCATATACCTATGACGGACAGCCTGTTTTTTGTAAGGATATCAAAGCAAATGGCTCAATGACTGTTTTGCTTAAGGACGCAATTAAGCCTAATCTGGTACAAACCCTTGAGAATACTCCTGCTATTATGCACGGAGGACCTTTTGCTAATATTGCCCACGGTTGCAATTCGGTTCGTGCCACTAAGACAGCACTTAAATTGGCTGACTATGCAGTTACCGAGGCAGGATTCGGCTCCGATTTGGGTGCAGAAAAATTCTTTGACATAAAGTGCAGATATTCTGGCTTAAAGCCGTCTTGCGTAGTGCTTGTTTCTACCGTCCGTTCTATGAAATATAACGGCGGAGTTAAGAAAGAAAATCTTAAGGAAGAAAATATTGAGGCCCTCGAAAAGGGCAGTGCAAATCTCGGTGCACATATCGACAATCTAAAAAAATTCGGAGTTCCTGTTGTGGTTGCTATTAATCATTTTTATGCGGATACTCAGGCTGAGATTGATTTTGTCGAACATTTCTGTATCGAAAAGGGTGCGGAGTTTGCTGTAACAAAATGCTTTGAGCAAGGCGGAGCAGGCAGTGTTGATTTGGCTGAAAAGGTGGTTTCCGCTTGTGAAAAGGAGAATAACTTTGCACAGCTTTATCCTCTTGATATGCCTGTTTATGATAAGATAGAGAAGATTGCAAAAGAGATTTACGGTGCAGACGGCGTAGAGTACACAAAGCAGGCTAAAAAAGCTATTGACGGTTATATTGAGCTGGGCGCAGACAAGCTCCCTGTTTGTATGGCTAAGACACAGTACAGCCTGTCGGATAACCCAACTTTGCTGGGTAGACCGGAGCACTTTACCATTACCGTATCGTCGGCCTCTCTTTCTAACGGTGCAGGATTTTTGGTTTGCCAGACAGGAAATGTTATGACTATGCCGGGATTGTCAAAGTCTCCTGCCGCATTCAATATTGATATTGACGAAAACGGCGATACTGTGGGGCTTTTCTGATGAAAGAATTTATTACAGACAGCTATGAGCAGACAGTAGCAAAGGCATCTGAATTTGCAAAGAACTTGCCAAAGGGGAGCGTAATCGGTTTTCTCGGCGGTCTCGGTATGGGTAAAACCGCTTTTACTACCGGTTTTGTAAAAGGATTGGGGATAGATGCAAATGTGTCGTCTCCCACATTTGCCATATGCAATGACTATATCGGCGACAATGTTCGTGTGTGTCACTATGATATGTACAGGGTGGACACTTGGGACGATTTGTACTCCACAGGATTTTTTGATTGCCTTGATACCGATGCATACATTCTGGCAGAGTGGAGTGAAAATATCTTTGGTGCATTGCCCGACGATGCTATAATAATAAAAATTGAGCGATTGTCCGAGAACAGTCGAAAATTCAAAATAATGACTAAGCAGGAGGCAGAGGAATAATGAAACTTTTGTCTTTTGATTCCAGTGCGGTTACTGCTGTCGCCCTCACTGACGACGGAAAAGTGGTACGCAGCGAATTTGTTAATGCGGGACTGACTCACAGCGAGACTTTGCTCCCTATGATTGAGCGTGTGATGGGTGATGTGGATTACAGCCGACTTGACGGAATCGCCGTCACAGTAGGCCCCGGTTCTTTTACCGGTGTGCGTATCGGCGTAGCCACTGCAAAGGGCTTGGCGTTTAAGCACAACACTCCTTGCTACAGCGTATCTACCTTAGAGGCTATAGCATACAATTTTGTTAATAAGGATTGTATCGTATGTGCGGTTATGGATGCTCGCAGAATGCAGTTTTATAATTCACTGTTCAGTATTGAGAACGGAGTTGTGTCTCGACTTACACCCGACCGTGCAATAGCCCTTGATGATTTGAAAAAAGAACTTGTGGCATACGATGAGGTTATTGTTGCCGGTGATGGCGCAAAGCTGTGCTGCGATAACGCCGACCTTGATAATTGTTTCCTTGCCGACGAAGATACTATGTACCAAAATGCCGTCTCTGTTTCTTTGGCGGCTAAAAATAAAAATCCTCTTTCACCCGATGAGCTGATGCCTGTATATCTCAGACTCAGTCAGGCAGAAAGAGAATTAAAACTGAAACTAAAAAAGTAAGAGAGGTATAATTATGATAGTTATAGGTTCAGACCACGCAGGATTTCCGCTTAAGGAAGAAATCAAAAAGCATCTTGCAGAGAAAAATATTGATTTTGAGGATGTAGGCTGTTATTCTCCGGAGAGATTTGATTATGCCATTTCTGCCCAAAAGGCTTGTGACAAGGTTATTGCAGGCGAGGCAGACAAAGCTATTTTGTGCTGCGGTACAGGAATAGGTATCTCTATGGCTGCAAATAAGGTAAAGGGCATCCGTGCTTGTGCTTGCAGCGACTATTTCAGCGCAAAATATACCAGAGCTCATAATGACGCAAATTGTCTGTGCCTCGGCGACAGAGTTATCGGCGCAGGACTCGCTATTGAGCTTGTTGATGTGTTCCTCAACACAGAGTTCGAGGGCGGCAGACACCAAACCCGTGTTGATCAGATTATGGCTATAGAAAAGGGCGAAAAACTATATTGATTTTTAATATATGGAGAAAGATATGAAAAATGACACTCCGAAAAGGTCATATGACTACAAAACCGCAAGACTTGTGGTTACGATAATTGTTGTTGCTTTTGCCATAACGGCGAGTGTATGCTTGTATTTGCTTTTTCGAGAGATTATTTTCGGACCTAACGCAGTCAAACTGTATATTTTTGATTACAATCATAGACGCTTCTTCCCCGATTATGTTTACTGTATTGTTGTTGCAACGATTAGCCTATATGCTTTTTTGTTTAGGACAGTGGGTAGAGGCGTGATTGTACGCATTACATATGAGGAGGAGCTTGCGAGAGAGCAACTCAAGTTCAATACTAACAGATCTAAAGATTTAATTGCGAGTTTACTTCTTCTTGTGATTGCCCTCGGTTTTACATATTTTGGCAATACTGAATGTGTCGGCTTTACCGACAAAGAGGTTATAGTTCCTAATCTCCAAGGATATACTTTGGAATACAGCGGACTGAATGTTTATCAGTTGGAGTACATCTCCGATTCTGTAGGCAGTGTTTCGGATTGTAACCAAGAGATAGCTTATGTGTTGATGAGTGGCGGAAAGAAATATGAACTCCCTGTTTTGCCTACTGATTCTACAGAGGCCAAACTGCTTACTGCTCAAATAAAAAAGCATCACCTAAAAATTATTAAGGTGAAAACAATAAATGATATACCAAATTGAATATGGCTGTATAATAAAAACGGAGACGCTTTGTAGTTGAAAGCATCTCCGTTTGTTTTTGTTATGACCATTTCAGTGCTTTTATGCTGAAGCCTAATGACGAGTCAAGTTTGTTGCGTTGAATTATCGCATTAACCTTGCTGATACTGCCGGCACCGCTTACTGTGGCTACTACCTTGTAGTAGTTGTTTCCGAGAGTTTGAATATCGGTGATTTTTATTGACTGCTTTTTTTCTTCAAATTTCTTTATGGTAAAGCTGTCGTCACTCTTGTTATACTTTATGCCACAGCCCGAATCTTTTTTGCTGTTGCAGCTTGATTTGAAGTTGACTACAGTCTGGCCGTAAAAGTTAAACAAATCAAGCACGATTGTTGCAGACGCATATTTCTTAGTGTTCAGTCCCTCTCTTTGAGCCATCCATATTGCCGTATGAGCAGCTATATTGATTGGTACACCGTCTTTGTTTTCGTAGCTTGCGTTGTAGAGGTAGGGAACCTCAAGCATATTTTGTACGGTTTGCTGGTCTTCTGCCGAGAATGCAACGGATTTTCCGCTTTCATCGGTTTTAGGTACTTTTGAGTTTGACTTTGTAGTTTTTTCAAAAGTGGTTCTCTCGCCGCCGGTTATAGCAGAGGTTGCCTTCTTTGTTGTGGTTGTTGTGTAGTTGGAAACAGTCGGTTTTGTGATGTCTCCCTCATTTACTACCTTTGTTACAACTTTGCCGCTTTTGTCTGTGACTGCAATGCCTTTTTTGTCAGTAACTGCCTGGATGAATTTTCTCGATTTTTCACCTTTTTTTGTTGTTCCTTGAGTTACAACTTGAGTTACAGGTTTTCCTTGTTTGTTTGTTACGACTTCTCCTTTTTTGTTTGTGACGATTTCTGTCACTACGGCATATGAGTCGTCATTATTGCTGTCAAGTCCTGCCTCGGTAGTGGTAGAATTTGTGGTTTTGTTGTTGTCCTTACTTTTTGAGGAGCAGGCAACTAGAGTACCGCTGATGGCAATAACTGCCGCCAATACTATCAGTAATCCTTTTTTCAAATTTCACACCTCATTCGAAACTTATTTATCTTAATTATATATACTAAGTCACTAAAAGTAAATAGTTACAAAATAAATTCAATGTTTCTTAAAATTTTCTTTACACATTTTTAATGTGGATGT
Organism: uncultured Oscillospiraceae bacterium; assembly: GCA_900548085.1. Classification (GTDB taxonomy): domain Bacteria; phylum Bacillota; class Clostridia; order Oscillospirales; family Acutalibacteraceae; genus Eubacterium_R. The sequence continues at coordinate 7,375 of URJF01000042.1, forward strand.
ATAATAATTCCAGGTTAGAAGAGGAAGAGTTTTTTATGAAAAAATCTATCGGAATTGCTTTTTCGGGCGTGATATGCGCTCTGTCCGTCGTACTGCTGTTTTTGGGCAGTGTGGTTTGGATTTTTGCTTATGTTATGCCTATAGTTACGGGACTTCTTATGATAATTCTTACAGAGAGTTTGTCAAAAAAGACAGCCCTTGCGGTGTACTGCTCAACGGGTATTTTGTCTATGCTTCTGTTGCCTGACAAAGAGAGTGCTTTGCTCTATATTTTGTTTTTTGGATACTATCCGATTTTGAAGCCGAGTATAGAGAAGATAAAACAAAAATTCCTTTGTGTGATTGCCAAACTCGCCGTGTTTAATGCAGGCGTAGTTTTGTCCCAGATTTTATGCGTTTATGTTTTCGGTATGCCGGTCGAAGAATTTCTCGGCAAGGTCGGCATTGTGCTTATGCTTCTTGCGGCTAACATTATTTTCTTTTTCTACGACAAACTGCTTTTTGCCCTTGTGTTTTTATACAATAAGAAGTACAAAAAGGTCGTTGAAAAATATCTCAAATAGTTGTAAAAAATGGTTACTATTTTGTTATAATTATTGAAAAAAATTATTGACTGTTGTATTATGATATATATAAAAAAATACTTGGAGATTTTATGGATAATTATGTTTTGACAGGCAGAGAAACTCTTGGCATTGAGTTTGGCTCTACCAGGATAAAAGCGGTCCTGACGGACGAAAAATGTACCCCTGTTGCATCGGACAGTTACACTTGGGAAAACAGATTTGTTGACGGTGTGTGGACCTATGATTTGCAGGATGCGTGGACAGGACTGAGAGCCACTTATTCCGAACTTAATTCTGAATGTGTCGCAAAGTTCGGAGGACCGATTAAGAGTCTGGCATCTATCGGATTTTCGGGTATGATGCACGGCTATCTTCCCTTTGATAAGGATGATAATTTATTGACGCCGTTTAGGACTTGGCGTAACACCATTACCGCTCAGGCGTCCGAAAAGCTGTCATCACTTTTTGATTTTAATATTCCGCAGCGTTGGAGTGTCGCACATCTTTATCAAGCAGTGCTTAACAATGAGGACCATATAGACAAGATTGATTTTATTACCACTCTAGCAGGCTATATTCATTGGCAGCTCACCGGAAAAAAGGTTCTGGGTATCGGTGAGGCGTCGGGTATGTTCCCTATAGACAGCACCGCTTGCGACTATAATATGCATATGATGAACGAATTTCAGCAGTTGCCCGAAATAAAAGCGCATTTTTCTGATGTTCGCAGTATTTTCCCCGATGTTCTTTTGGCAGGTCAAGACGCAGGCACACTGACAGAAGAAGGCGCAAGATTGCTTGACGAAAGCGGAAATTTGCAGCCCGGCTGTATTCTTTGCCCTCCTGAGGGAGATGCAGGAACAGGTATGGTTGCTACCGATAGCATTAGTCCCCGAACAGGAAATATCAGTGCCGGTACTTCGATTTTTTCTATGATTGTCCTTGAACACAGCTTGTCTAAGGTGCACGAAGAAATTGATGTTGTCACTACACCGGTGGGCAGTCCCGTGGCAATGGTTCACTGCAATAACTGCTGTACCGATTTGGACTATTGGGCTAATATGTTCGCTCAGCTTATCCAAAAAGCAGGCGCAAGTCTTTCTAAACCGCAGCTTTATGATTTGTTGTATAACAGCGCTTTAGAGGGCAGTGCGGATTGTGACGGTATTGTCAGCTGCAACTATTATTCGGGCGAGCCTGTTTCTCACATTGCAGACGGCAGACCTACAGTAGTCCGCAGTGTTGAGTCTAAACTGAATTTAGGCGACTTTATGCGCAGCCAAATTTATTCTGCCATTGCTACTTTGCGTATAGGTATGGACATTTTGGCAGAAGAAAATGTGGCGATTGATTCCCTTATGGGACACGGCGGATTGTTCAAAACCGAGTTTGTCGGTCAAAAGCTGATGGCAGCCGCAATGAAGGCTCCTGTTTCTGTTATGTCTACAGCAGGCGAAGGCGGTGCTTGGGGCGCTGCCGTGCTGGCAAACTATGCTGCATACGGAACCGGCGGAACATTAGCCGAATATCTTGACACAGTAGTTTTTGCGGACAGTGAGCGTACTACCGTTCAGCCTGATGACAGCGATGTCGTTGGATTTGACGCTTATTTAGAAAAATATAAGAAACTGCTTTCAATTCAAAATATTGCGGCAGAAAATATATAGGAGGGCTTATGGCACTTAAGGATTATGAATTTTGGTTCGTAGTAGGAACTCAGTTTCTCTATGGTGAAGAAATATTTGATACAATAAATTCTCACGCAACAGATATGGCTGCAGAGTGGAGCAAAAAATTATCATGTAAGGTTGTAGCTAAGCCTTGCGTAAAGACTTCAAGTGAGATTCTCGATATTATGCAGCAGGCTAATAATGACCCTGCCTGTGCAGGTGTTATCACTTGGATGCACACTTTTTCTCCGTCAAAGATGTGGATTGCCGGCTTTAATGCGTTAGAAAAGCCGCTTCTGCATGTTAATACTCAGTACAATCGTGATATTCCTTGGGACGAGATTGATATGGATTTTATGAATCTCAATCAGTCCGCTCACGGCGACAGAGAGCACGGATATATCCTCGCCCGTATGCGAGCAAAGCAAAAGGTAGCAGCAGGTTATTGGAAGGATGAGGAGTTTCAGTACAAGATTGATACTTGGATGCGTGCCGCAGTAGGTGCTGCTGAGTCCAGAAAACTCCGTGTGCTCCGTATCTCCGATAATATGCGTAATGTCGCTGTTACAGACGGAGATAAGATTGAGGCTCAAATCAAATTGGGCTGGCAGGTTGACCACTACGGAGTAGGGGATATTATTAAACTTGTTGATGCGGTTACAGACGAAGAAATTGATGCTCAAATGGCTGAGTACAGAGAAAATTATATTTTTGATACCGATAACATTGAGTCCGTTCGCTATCAAGCGAGAGAAGAAGTAGCAATAAAGAAGTTTTTGGATGCCGAGGGCTTTGGTGCTTTTCACACCAACTTTGAGGATTTGCAGGGACTTCGTCAGTTGCCGGGACTCGCCGCTCAGGATTTGATGCGTCAAGGCTATGGTTTTGGTGCCGAGGGCGACTGGAAAGTTGCCGCTATGACTCGTGTTATGAAAAAAATGGCTGAGGGTATGACAGGCGGCACAGCTTTTATGGAAGATTATACCTATCACTTTGAGCCCGGCAATGAAATGCTGCTCGGCTCTCATATGCTGGAAGTTTGTCCTACAGTGTCTGCCGAAAAGCCGAAGATTCAGGTCCACCCACTTGGTATAGGCGACAGAGAAGATCCGGCTCGCCTTGTGTTTAAGTCACAGACAGGCGACGCTATAGTAGTTACTTTGGTGGATATGGGCGACAGACTGCGTATGATAGTCAATGATGTTGAGTGTAAGGAGCAGACTCACGATATGCCAAAGCTCCCTGTAGCAGGTGTATTGTGGAAACCGTTGCCTTGTCTGCAAACTTCTGCTGAGGCTTGGATTTATGCCGGCGGCGCTCACCATTCTGTTCTTTCATATTCTCTCACCGCAGAGCATATGAGAGACTTCGCCGAAATCATGGGTATCGAATTTGTTTATATCAATAAGGACACTAACATAAACGACTTCAGAAAAGAATTATTCTATAATGATGTTGCATATAAATTAGGAATGTGAGGTCTGTATGTTAGAGGAATTGAAAGAAAAGGTTTACAGAGCCAATATGCAGTTAGTGGAGTACGGACTCGTGGTGCTTACTTGGGGCAATGTCTCCGGCATAGACCGAGAAAAAGGATTGTTTGTTATCAAACCGTCCGGAGTTCCTTATTCTTCTATGACTGCCGACGATATGGTTGTTATGGATTTGGACGGAAACAAAGTTGAGGGCGAGCTCAATCCATCCTCTGATACTCCTACCCATTTGGAACTGTATAAGAATTTTGAAAATATCGGCGGTGTCGTACACACCCACAGCTCCTGGGCTTGTGCTTGGGCGCAAGCCGGCAGAGATATTCCGGCTTATGGCACTACTCATGCCGATTTTGCTAACGGTGCCATTCCTTGTGCAAGAGGACTTACTAAAGAAGAAGTTGAGTCCGCATACGAAAAAAATACTGGCTCCGTTATCGTAGAAGAATTTTCGAGACGAGGTATCACTCCCGAGGAATGTCCCGCTGTCCTCGTTCACAGACACGGACCTTTTACTTGGGGCAGTGATCCGTTCAAAGCCGTAGAAAATGCTCTGATTCTCGACGAGGTGGCTAAGATGGCTTATCGCACCGAGGTTGCGGCAGCTAACGGCAACGATTCAAATATAGGAATAGAAGATTATTTGTTGGAAAAACACTACCAAAGAAAGCACGGAAAAAATGCTTACTACGGTCAGTTGAATAAAAATTGAGAGGATGAAAACGATGAAAAAAGTTATTGCTTCGCTTACTGCGACAGTAGCCTTTGTTGTGTGCTGTATGTTCGGTATGAGTGCTTATGCGGCACAAAGTATAACGGCTGATAATGTAACGCTTTCTGATACAAGCTATACATATACTGCCAAGGCTGTCACTCCGGGTGTTACCGTTACTGTACAAACGGCAGAAACCGTTGCAGATGAGAGTG
>URJF01000043.1 GCA_900548085.1 uncultured Oscillospiraceae bacterium
CCTGACCGTTTTTGATTGGTCCAAAATTAAAGCCGGTAGTATATTCTCTGTGACTCATTTTTTCCATCTCATCGAGTATCCATTGAGATGGCTTAAAATTCTCCGGTCTGCCTGCGGCTATATATTCGTCAATGGCATTACGGTAAGCATATGTAACGATAGCTGTGTAATACTCACTCTTGGCTCTGCCCTCAATCTTAAACGAATCAATACCTGCTCTGTCGAGCTCTGATATATGCTCTATCATACAGAGGTCACGGGAATTAAAGATATAAGTGCCGTTTTCATCCTGATTGATAGGAAAATACTGACCGGGACGAGTTTCTTCAACAAGGTGATATTTCCACCTGCAAGGTTGAGCACAGTCGCCTCGATTTGCATCCCTGCCAACCATATAATCTGACAAAATACATCTGCCACTAAAAGACATACACATAGCACCGTGAACAAAAACCTCAATTTCCAAATTGCTGTTTGTCTTGTCACGAATAGTCTTTATTTCATCAAGTGATAACTCGCGAGCAGTAACTATTCTTTTTGCGCCTAACTCATACAGTGCATTAGCAGCCTGATAATTTACTATTCCAACCTGTGTGGACATATGAATATCAACATCCGGTGCGTATTTTTTTGCTAAGCTCAAAACACCCATATCGGCAATAATAAGAGCATCGACACCTAAGTCTGCAACATACCTAAGATATTCGGGTAAAACATCAATTTCGTTATTTCTGGGCAGAGTGTTACAGGTAAGGTATAACTTTTTGCCGGCTGAATGAACAAGCTCAACCGCAGTTTTAAGTTCGTCCGCCTTGAAATTAGACGGATTTGTGCGCATACCAAACTGCTCACCGCCCACATATATAGCGTCGGCACCGAATTTCAGCGCCAACTTTAATCTTTCCATATCTCCCGAAGGAGACAATAGTTCTAAAAATTGTTCACTCATAATCAATATTCCAAATAAGGTGCATACGCAGCAACTTTTGACTTAAACTCCGAATAGGTTTTTGCAGTATAAAGATTTCCGTCAGTATCGTGGAAGAAGAACTTTGCACTGGAATCAGAGGGATACAATGCGGCCTTTATTGCAGCCATACCGGGATTACAAATTGGTCCGGCCGGAAGTCCAACCACTGTAGAGGTAGTATTTGTGTTGTAATAAGCCATATAATAATCGGCAGTGTGAGATGAAGTAGATGACAATGCCGGACTAACCTTATTGGTGATATAGTCAGAGGTTGACTGGCATCCGAGAGACGGATAGTTGACTGTATCCTTTAGTCTGTTATGGATAACAGCGGAAATATCTTTCATTTGGTCATTATTTGCCGCTTCTTTTTGGATAATGGAGGCAATAGTAAATACCTCATAATCTGTGTATCCAAGCTCTTTTGCACGCTTACGGTACTTCCGCTTATATTTCTTGTCACCGTTCTCTAAGAATTTTTTGATAGTGCTTGCGGAACTTTCGCCAACATAAAATTCATAGGTATCGGGGAACATAAAGCCCTCAAGTCTGTAAGGAACCGAGTCCGATGCCTTCAAGTTAGATACAAGAGAATAAGTAAACTCTGTAGATTGAATAACCGAAAGCAAAGCCGATTTGTCGCATACATCATTTTCGGATAATTTTTCAACAATTTCCGGAACAGTATAGCCCTCTGGAAAAGTAAGAGAAATTGTCTCTTTGGCTGTAGTATCACCCTGTAATGTGACGAGCATACCCTCAAGTCCCATTTTTCCGTTAAGATAATAAACACCTGCGGCATACGGTCCGCCCAAACGAGACGATGTGATAACCTTATCTCTGAATTTTACAAAAAACTTGCAGAAATTTTTACATTTAATAAGACCTTTATCGGCAAGCATATCAACGGCATCTGAACTGTCCTTAATCTCTTGAGTGAATGAAACCGTAACATTCGATTTAGTTTTGGTAATAGCCAAAATATCATTCATACAAAAAATTGCATATACAGATACAATCATAGACACAACTATTACTACAATAAAGAAAACATATGTAGAGCCTGCACCCTTCTTCTTTTTCTTTTTTGTTTGAATAGCAGCGGCTGTACGATTTGTGTTTCTGTTAGCAGAAACATCGGATATTTCATTAGAAAAATAAATATCCTTTGTGTCACTCTTATTTTCGTTGGTATTAAAATCGAAATTATCCATTTTTACCTCCGTTGTTATAACTGATTATATTATCTTCTGTGATAAGGTAATTTACTTTTTTATCATATCTGCCCACAGGCAGTTTTTCTTCAATAAGGGTATTATAACACAAACCCACGGAAATAAAAGTAAATTTTTCTAAAACTCTGTCATAATAGCCTTTTCCGTAACCGAGACGATATCCAAAACGGTCGAAAGATAATCCGGGAACTATAATGAGCGTGTTATCATCCGGCACGGCTATTTTACATTTGGTTATATCCGGCTCACGAATACCGAAAGAGCCGGTAATTAAGTCATCAAATGAATTGATATAATAAAAACTCATATTACCGTCTTTGTCGGTGCAGTACGGTAATGCAATTTTTTTATTATCATCGAGTGCAGTTGATATAATCAGGTCGGTATTTATTTCATTATTCAAAGCTGCATAAGCAAAAATACAACTTGCATTCTTATACAATTCGGTATGTAAAAACGACATACATATCCGGCGATCAAGATTACATTTTTGCTTAATTTCTTTTCGCCTTGATTTTAATATTTTTCTATATTCTGCTTTGGATAGTGCGTTTGATTTCATCAGCCAGTTCTTCACTCCTAAGCTTTTTGACTATCTCAAGTCCAAATTCGATACATACGCCGGCACCTTTTGCCGTTATAAAGTTACCGTCGGAAACAACATAATTTTCGGATATTTTTGCTCCGGAAAGGGCGTCTTCAAAACCGGGAAAGCATATAGCCTCTTTGCCATCAAGAAGTCCCTTATGTCCGAGAATTGACGGGGCGGCACAAATAGCACACACCGGCACATTAACAGAAACCGCATTATCTATTGCCGACTGTACCTTTTCGTTGTTTTCAAGGTTGATGGTACCCGGCATACCGCCCGGCAAAACCACAGCCTCAACATCATAAAAATCAAACTCATCAATAGTTATATCGGCTGTAACAGTAACACCACAGGAGGACTTTACGGTTTTACCTGTAACGCCGACTGTTTTTGTGTCAACTTTTGCTCTGCGGAGTACATCAACAGGAGCAAGTGCCTCAATAATTTCAAATCCGTCTGCTAAAAAAACATAAACCATAACTATAATTCTCCTTCATAAATAAGTGCAATAGGTCGCTCTAATTCGCAACCTTCAAATAAATACTCTGTTATTTCTTCCGTTTGATTAAAACATATTTCATCTACGCTTATGGCAAATCGGAAACCTCGCTTTTTATAATACTCTATAAGCCATTCCTCTGCCGGAATCAAACAAAGCCTCTGAAAGTTTTTCTTGGCATAATCGAGCAGTTCTGTCATACAGCCTTGTTTTCTGTAATCGGCATTGGTACAAGCAGCATAAATATACCGAGCCGGTTTGCCGACCACAGTACAGCTTACAAGAAACATCATAGAAACAAGGTGTCCGTCGGCATACACGCCCACACACTGTGAATCATTACAATTTTCGAGGAAGTATTTTATTTCCTTTTCAGAGTCTCCGAAAGTATCTTTCCATAAAGAAACAATGTCGTTTTGTTCAACGTTTGTACTAACCATTATAGACTGCCAATCCTTTTTTCAGCCATATCTCAGGATAATAGGACTGCTTTGCCTTTCGTAATCCTTCAAGGCCTAAGTCCTCTTCCCTATTCACCCATTCATAAGACATTAAACAATTCTTAGTAAATTCTTGGTTAATTATTGTATAAGCCCCATTCATTTCCGGTGGAGCCTTTTCAAAATGAGTTACGAAGCACTTTCCGTTTTTCATGCCCTCGCCGACAGTATATGCCACTACATCGCCGTCCACACGAATCACTCCGCCGACAAGCTCAAGCTCCTTAAAATACTGAAAAGAATTTAGTACAGCCTCAAATTCAAAGGAATAATCGGAATCGTTTTCATCCTTTTCCTCAATCCACTTTGTATGCAAAGCAATACACTCATCAATATTTGATTCATCTATGGTCTCAAATGACCAATCCGGATATGTGCGCTTAAAGTTGGAAATATGATTTCGTTTTGAATGATATTTTTTTCCGCTCAATGACGCCATTTTTTCTACAGAATAGATATAATCAAAATTGCCGTCATCAAATGTAAAAGTAAACTTATCGTCATCATAACAAGACTTAATCTTAGCAACATACGACTCTGTTATGCCGTAAATTCGAAAAGGGTGTCCTTCGTCAATACAAGTGGCAATTATGGCGTCCAATGCTTCTCTAAAATCTCCCTGACCGATAGGTACCGAATATGAATAATCCTCAGGTTCTCTGCCCCATCTGATAATCAAAAAATCTTTGTAATGGCAAATGCGTGTAAAATACGAAGTAGACCAAATAAACAAATTTCCGAATGTGTACTCGCAATTATAGCTCTCGCAATGCAAAAGACATTCGTCAACCCACATTTTGTCGGCTAATTCTGCCTTTTTAAATTCAAGCATTTTGTAATTCCTCTTTTACTAATTCAATAACGGTATTGTGTATTTGCTCAATAGAGAGCGGTTGGCTGCCGGAAGCACAAGGTACTATCTTCCAGCCCTGTCTCTCAGCTGCATAAATAGCAGCACGGCGACAGTTCTGCAAATATGTTACATCAGCCTCGTGTACATCTTTTTTGTTTTCATCTCCGTTATAACGAGAAGTCATCAGTCGTTGAGAAATTTCAACCGGCATATCCAAAAAGATAACCAAATCCGGTTTAGGAATACCAATCTTGTTATATTCAAAATCTGCACTCCAATCAAGATACTCGTCCCACTTTGATTTTTCAATCTTTTCCATTTGATAAATAGAATTGGAAGTTGCATAGCGGTCAGCCAAAATCAAAGTACCGCTGTCATAATCTGATTTCCAGCCTAATTTGTATGACGCAAAGCGATCGACAGCATAAAAAGCTCCTGCCGCATAAGCATTAACATCATCTGCACTACTGCCGAATTCTCCACCGAGATACATCTTTACCAGTGTACTGGAAGGGCTGTCATAATCCGGCAATTTTATCTTTTTATATTTAATATTTTCTGAAGAAAAATACTCTTCGAGCAAGGCAGTTTGCGTTGATTTCCCGCAACCGTCAAGTCCCTCAATAATTATCAATCTTGACATTTATCTCTTTTCTCCAACTTTTTCTTTGAGCCATCCGGCTCAACAATATATGTGTTTTCGAGCTGACCGACCAAACTTGCTTTTACGCTGTCGATATATTCTCGACGAAGCATAGCCTGCTCAATTCTTTCTTCTTTTGTCAATCCTTCCGGTGATTTTTCTTTATGTGCAAGTTCATTTATCCTTGCAAGTTTTTCTTTATTCATCAGTCTAAAAAGTCCTTCAATTTTTTACTTCTGCTGGGATGGCGGAGCTTTCTAAGTGCCTTAGCCTCAATCTGTCTGATACGCTCACGGGTAACATTAAACTCTTTTCCAACTTCTTCGAGAGTCTTTGGATTTCCATCATCGAGGCCGAAACGCAGTCTCAATACCTTTTCTTCTCTCGGTGTAAGTGTTTTTAGCACATCGGTAAGCTGTTCTTTGAGTAAGCTCATAGATGCTGCATCTGCCGGAGCAAGAGCATCATCATCGGGGATAAAGTCACCGAGATGTGAATCCTCCTCCTCACCGATAGGAGTCTCGAGAGATACCGGCTCTTGTGCTACTCTAAGTATCTCACGCACCTTGTCCACAGGCATATCGAGCAATTCTCCGATTTCTTCCGGAGTGGGTTCTCTGCCGTTTTGATGCAAAAGCTGAGAGTTTGCTTTTTTTACTTTATTTATAGTTTCTACCATATGAACAGGAATACGAATTGTTCTCGCTTGATCCGCAATGGCACGAGTGATAGCTTGTCTAATCCACCATGTAGCATAGGTAGAGAACTTAAAGCCCTTTGTATAGTCAAACTTATCTACAGCTTTAATAAGACCGAGATTGCCCTCTTGGATAAGATCAAGGAATTGCATGCCTCTGCCTACATATCTTTTAGCGATACTGACAACAAGACGCAGGTTAGCCTCAGCAAGACGTTTCTTAGCAACAGGGTCATTATCGGCGATTTTTATAGCAAGCTCAATTTCTTCTTCAGCACTAAGAAGCGGGATTCTGCCGATTTCCTTAAGATAAACCTTAACAGGATCATCCATTGCGGCATTATCATTTACTGCAACAGTTTCTGCGGCGTCGGTCTCCTTAGGGAGATCTACCTCAAGGGTGATACCGTCCAAAGTTTCTGCTGAAAAGTCATCAATAATATTGATATTTGCCGCATCAATCATATCATTGAGTTTTTCAAGTTCATCTACATCCAAATCAAGCTCAACAATAAGATTATCTATTTCCTGAGCTGTCAAATGTCCGGATGCCTTACCTTTTTCTATTACCTTTTTGAAGGCATTTTGCTTTTTTTCTTCAGCAGGAGAAAGTGTCTGCTGCTCTTTTGGTTGTTCTTTTTTTTCCATAGGTTATTCTCCTCATCTATGTATTTTGTTTGAACAGATTTCTAAAGTCATCGTCACTCATGTTCTCAGCATTAGTGAGTTGACTCTTTTTATATTCTTCATTAAGCGTTTTCACACAGTCCGAAAACTCCTTTTTTGGATCCGCACTGTTTGATGAAAGCGCAGTAATACCGGATAATCGTCCCATTTCTTCATCAGAAAGGACTTGTCCGAATGTAATAAGGTCTATACTTTCGTTATCATTCAGCTTTGTAATAATTTCGTGATAAACCTTTCGTATAAATCCCTCGGATAAAATATTTTCGTCCAAATCGGTACAAAGTTCTGCACAATCCGGATATAGCATTAGGAGTCCGATTAGCCTGTCCTGTGCCTTGATTTTGCGTATTGACGCAGAAGCATCATAGCTCATCTTTCGTGTAGTCTTTATACTGTCGTCAACAATTTTTGAATACTGCCGACGCTGCTTTGTCCTGAATGTTCGCCTGTGGTAATCCTGAAGCTGAGATTTGATACTCTGCTTTTCGACTCCCAATTCTTCGGCAAGCCTTGAAATGTAAAGGTCTTGCTCTATTGGTGTAACCTCGTCGAGTACTTTTATACTGTCATTAAGAAAATCAATCTTTCCTTGGGTAGTGGCAAGATTATACTTGTTTCTAAGATTTACAAGGGCATACTCAATTTCATTAGCCGAGCCCTCGAGCATAGCCCTAAATTTTTCAACGCCATATGTTTTGATGATTTCATCAGGGTCTTTGCCGCCCATAAGTCCTGGTATTCTGACCTTCAAATCGGTTTGGTTAAACAAAGCAATAGCCTTATTGAGAGCTTTTTGGCCTGCCTCATCAGCATCGTACGCCAATATAACCTCTTTAGCATAGCGAGAAATAAGCTTGACCTGCTCGGGAGTAAGTGCAGTTCCGCATCCGCCTACGGCATTGGTAATGCCTGCCTGATGCATAGCCATCACATCCATATATCCCTCGCAGAGTATCAAAGCGTCGCTGCCGCTATCCTTTGCATAATTCAGACCGAACAAAACATTGGTTTTCTTATATACCAATGTATCCGATGTATTCATATACTTAGGCTTACTATTATCGAGAACTCTGCCGCCAAAAGCTATTACATTACCTCTCACATCAATAATAGGAGTCATAACCTTATTTCTGAAATAATCGTAATAACTTTTTTTACCTTTTCCGACAACACCTGCATCAAGCATATCACCGAGTGAATAACCTTTTGACTTTAGATGCCTTATCAAAGCATCCCAAGAATCAGGCGCATAACCCAAACCAAAATGGTTTATTGTTTTTTTAGTAAATCCTCTGCCGAGAAGATAGTTGAGTCCCTGTTTACCCTCTGGTGATATTAGGCAATTATGAAAATATCTTGCCGTCTCACGATTGATTTCTAATATAATTCTGCGTTTTTTTGCCAATGAGTCGTCGAAACCTTCATCCGGCATTTGCATACCTGCACGCTGAGCAAGCATTTTGACGGCATCCAAATAATCGAGATTTTCGATTCTCTTTACAAAATTTATGACATCTCCGCCGGCACCGCAGCCAAAGCAATAATAACTTTCTGTCTCCGGATAAACAGTGAACGACGGTGTTTTTTCGTTATGAAACGGACAAAGTCCTACAAACGTTCTTCCTCGTTTTTTTAGTGAGACATATGATGAAATTATGTCTTCAATATCTGATTTTTGTTTCAGTTCCTGCAAAAAGCTGTCTGATAACGGCATAACTTCATCTCCTCTCTCATTCTACCCAAAACATAGGTACATAAAGCTGATTAAAAATCTTAAGCGAATAATTATCGCTCATACCTGCTATATAGTCACATACGGCACGCTCATTGCCGTCACGCTCAGCAATAATCTTATATTCTGACGGGAGGTCATCGGGATTTTTTATGTAATATTCGTACAGCTTTTCAAGCATCGCTACAGCCTTGACTTCCTCACCTTTACAAACAGGATTTTTGTATACAGCGACAAACATAAAATCATGTAAGTCATTAAAGAACTGCCAATAATCATCACTCATAAGGATCTTGTCGCCGTCGGTACTGTTTTGGATAACATTGAGTACCATATTATTTATTCTTTCGCTTTTGCTCATACCGAGAGCCATACGCAGTTCGATAGGGATATCTTCTTCTGCCATAACGCCGGCACGAATGGCATCGTCAATATCGTGATTGATATAAGCAATTTTGTCTGCAACACGAATTATCTGCCCTTCTAAAGTGTAGGCATCTTCCCCACAAGTGTGGCACAAAATTCCGTTTCTTACCTCATCGGTAAGATTCAACCCTTTGCCGTCTTTTTCGATATAATCCACTACACGCACACTTTGTTCATAATGCTTAAAGCCCGTTGAGCAGAGTTTGTCTAATTCACGCTCTCCTGCATGTCCGAATGGCGTATGTCCTAAATCATGACCAAGTGCAATAGCCTCGGTCAAATCTTCGTTAAGACGAAGTGCTCTGGCAATAGTGCGTGAAATCTGTGCAACCTCAAGGGTATGAGTAAGCCTCGTTCTGTAATGGTCACCGGTGGGAGCCAAAAAAACCTGGGTTTTGTGCTTAAGTCGACGAAAGGACTGGCAATGAATAATTCTGTCTCTGTCACGCTGAAAACAGGTACGAATATCGCACTCTTTTTCCGTAGCTTTTCTGCCCTTGCTAAACGCCGACGGACAGGCTCTGTCACATAAAATCTTCATCTCATTTTCTTCTGTAATCTCCCTGATAGTACGGTCCATAAAAACTCCTTTCGTCACAAAATTATTGCTTGCATTATATTTTACAAAAAAACTTCAAAAAACCCTTTATTTTTTATCCTTGACTTAGAAAGAATAAAAATGTATCATCAATAGTGAGGTGAACATATGTATCCTACTATAGTCGCAATATTGATTTTGTTTATTATTGCAACATTCTTATACTACGAAAACAATAAGCTTGACATCACAAAGTACGAGCTGAACAGCAATGACATAGTAAATCCGGTGAAAATGGTACAACTCAGTGACCTACACTCTAAACCGGCAAAAAATGTGCTCAAGACGGTAAAGAAACTAAATCCCGATATTATTTTCATTACGGGTGACTATATAAACGATCACGAAAAAAACAAGGAAAAGATGCTGTCTTACGGTAAAGAATTAGTTAAAACAGCCCCGGTATTTTATATAACCGGGAATCACGAAAGAAGGCTCGAAAATTTTTACGAGTTAATGTCAGAACTGAAAGGTATCGGATTCATCGTACTTTTGGATAAATCAGATGATATTGTAATAAATGGGAATAAAATAAATATTCTCGGTCTTGACGAAAACCAAGCGGGATTTGATGACTACAAAGCACGAAAGAACGGTACATTCAAGTATAAGGACGAGTCCCCTTTATTTAAAGAACTGTCTAAAAAAAGCGGATACAAAATTGTACTGTCACATTATCCCGAAAACTTTATGGCAGTAAGTGAAAACGACTATTCACAATATGACTTTGATATACAATTATCGGGACATGCACACGGAGGACAATTTATCCTGCCAATGATAGGACCTGTATTTTCGCCCGGTCAAGGCATACGGCCGAAATATGCAAAAGGTTCTTTCGGCGAAAGACCAATGCTCATAATTTCACGAGGTATAGGCAATGCCGAATTTCCATTTAGGCTATTCAACCATCCTGAAATAAATGTTATTGATATAAAAAGCAAGGCATAACAACGCAGCCTTGCTTTTAAATTTTTGCAAATTCAGACCTAAGATAATTCAGTGAATATTTGCCGTTACTAATGTCGGTCAATTTATCTTTAAGTAATTCGGAAGCATCTTCTTTTATAGAAAATTCAACACTGACAGATGCCGAAAAATCACTTTTAATAACATTTGCACCGAAGTCGTAAAGTAAAACATTCAGACGGTCATAAAAAGAATAGTCGACAATAACCGAATATATTTGGCAATTTGCCATGGTAATGATATGAGCAGCATCAAGAGCAATCTTGGAAGTATGTGAATATGCACGAACAAGTCCGCCTGCGCCTAACAAAGTTCCGCCAAAATATCTCGTAGCGACGACACATACATCGGTAACACTCTCTTTCAATATAACATCCAAAACAGGAACGCCGGCTGTTCCGCTCGGCTCACCGTCATCACTGTAGCGCTGAGTATTATTCTCTCTCAGAACATACGCATAAACATTATGAGTAGCATCCCAATGCTTACTTTTTATTGAATTTATAAATTCTACTGCCTCATCCTGAGTGGAAACAGGCTTGGCATAACCGATAAATTTTGATTTCTTTTCAACAAAATAATCGGAGGATTCAAGTTCTACAGTTTTATATTCTCTCATACAATACCATTAAAAAACAAGGCAACAGTAAAAACTGTTGCCTTAATTTTTAGTTAAGCCTTTTTAGCAAATCTCTTGTTAAATCTGTCAACACGTCCGCCTGTATCAACAAGTTTTTGTTTACCTGTATAGAATGGGTGGCATTTTGAACAGATATCAACTTTCATATCACCTTTTGTGCTTTTTGTTTCGTAAGTAGCACCACAAGCGCATCTTACTGTACAAGTGTCATAATTTGGATGAATTCCGTCCTTCATTATCTTTCACCTCGCTTAATCTCATAACGCACTGTATTATAACAAACAAGCGGCAAAAAAGCAAGTGTTTTTTGAAAATTATTTGTAAACACAGCATTTATCAAGATAAAAGGAATAAAGCATCGCTTCTTTAACCGGTTTATTCAGTGTTTTGGATACCGACCTGCGATAAAATGCAATTTGATTTTTATATTTATCAAGCAGCTCATTTTCTGACGAAACGACATCTGTCTTATAGTCCACCAGAACAAGCTCACCGTCTTCCTCAAATAC
>URJF01000044.1 GCA_900548085.1 uncultured Oscillospiraceae bacterium
TGTGACGGCGGAGACAATAAGGTTGTGCGTGAAAAAATCATAGCCGGAATTTCGTCTCTGTTCGATGTTCCGGCTAACAAAATTACTGTATCAAAAATAAAAGGGTGATATTATGAACGAAGAAAAGAATAAGTCCGGCTATCATTTTAAGCCGAAGGAAACCAAGGACGCAAAGCCGGCCGAAAAAGAGCAAATTAAGCATGAAAAGGAAACTTCCACTGCTCAAAAGTCATCTGCCAAAACAAAGCAGAAAAAGGTTAAAAAGTCCAAAAAGACAAGGGCGGCAGTTGCAATCTTCGTTTTGCTTTTGGGTGTGGGAGTTGCAGGAAATTGGTACTATGAAAATACCGATTTGTCAAAGACGATAAAACCGCTTATCAGTTCGTCAAAGACATTGGGCAAGGCTGAGCTTGTAGATGCAACAACCACTACTTCCGCCAAAAAGACAGAAAGCGAATATTTTTCCTCCGCTCGTGTGGACAGACAATCAGCCCGTGATTCTTCACTCGAAAAATTGCAAGCCGTAGTCGACAGTGCAAATGAGTCCAAAGATGCAAAAGCAGAAGCAACCAGCAAGATCGCCGAAATGTCTTCCTATATTTCTACCGAGAACAAAATTGAAACTCTTGTTACGGCAAAAGGTGTGGATAATTGCCTTGCAGTCATAAGCAGCGACGGAACAAAGGTAGATATAATCGTGGATACCGATGACCTTACCGACAACCTGATCATGCAGATAAAAGAGATAGCAATGGAGCAGGTAGGTTGTTCATTTGAGGATGTTTCAATTATTCAGTCCAAATCAGCTAAATAATGCTTGTATATTTTTACTCCTTATGATATAATACTATCATTAAAGGAGGCACTGATATGGAAATTAAGACAGAGAATAACAAAGACAGCCTCATTGTGTCAGAGGAAGTCCTTTCTTCAATCGCCACCAATGCCGCACACGATGTAGACGGCGTTAGCAGTTTTTCTAACAGACCTGTTGATGTAGTCAGCACTATCAAACGAGGTAGCCTTAAGGTAATGAGCCCCGTCAGAATTATACCTGATGACGATAAAATAAATGTCAGCATCTACCTTAATATCGAACCGAATAAAAAAATTCAAACTGTTGCCGAGGGCGTTCAGCACAATGTCCGTGAGGCAATAGAGAATATGACCGGACGAACAGTATCTAAGGTTAATGTCATTATCGCAGGCATTGATTTTAATGAGAACGGCGACTCAAATGAACCTACCAAAAGTGAAAACTGATTTTTCATTCATTCGCCGACCTTTTTTGGTCGGCGTTTTTTATTATGAGAGGAATTTTATATGAACAGAAGTGAACAAAGAGAACAGGCTTTTATTTTGGTTTTCCAAAGTATGTTTGCCGATGGAGTAGACGAGGAGAGCCTTGCGCTCTACAGCGAGGTGAACGGCGAAATCGGTGAGTACGCAAATCACTTGTTTTCTAATGTTACCGAAAAAACAGAGGAGCTTGACGAATATATCTCAGAATTTTCGAACGGCTGGAAAATTAAGCGTATTCCAAAGGTAAATGTAGCTATACTTCGTCTTGCCATTTATGAGATGAAGTATGAGAATGAGGTGCCTGTAAGCGTTGCAATTAACGAAGCAGTTGAACTTGCAAAAAAATACTCCGGTAAGGAAGATGCATCTTTTATTAACGGTATACTTGGCTCTGTTTCCAGGAGTGACAGATAATGTACATAGGCTTTGACACGAGCAATTATACTACATCCATCGCTATGTTTGACGGAGAGCGTATCGTTCAAAAGAAGAAACTGCTTACTGTAAAAAAAGGCGAAAAGGGCTTGCGACAAAGTGACGCTGTTTTTCAGCATACAGTCAATTTGCCGGCACTGATAAAAAAACTTGATTGTCCGTCGGTTGATGCTGTATCGGTCAGTACACGACCACGCAATGTGGATGGCAGCTATATGCCTTGTTTTCTTGTGGGTATATGTGCAGCTGCTTCTGCCGCACAGTTTAGTCGTGCGCCTATGTTTGAGACATCTCATCAGGTGGGACACATTCTTGCAGCACTGTATTCTACGGGCCGACTTGATTTGATAAATGAAAAGTTTATTGCTTTTCATCTCAGCGGCGGAACCACAGAGGCTTTGTTGGTTACTCCCCACAAAGAAGAAATAGTCAAGACAGAAAAAATAGCCCAAAGCACTGACCTAAAAGCAGGACAGGCTATAGACCGCACCGGAGTTATGCTTGGTTTGGACTTTCCTTGCGGAAAAGAGCTTGACAGACTCTCACAGTTGAGTGATACCGAATATAATGTCAAACCGTCTATGAAAGGCATTGACTGCTCTCTCAGCGGCGTTGAAAATAAAGCTAAAAAGATGCTCGACACCGGTGAATCAAAAGAGAATATATCACGGTTTGTCCTCACATATGTATCAAAGACTGTTCTTTCTATGCTTGACGGCATTACTTCCGAGTACGGAAAACTGCCTGTAGTGTTTTCCGGAGGCGTGTCCTCCAATTCACTGCTTAGACAGATTATAAGAACAAAATATGACGCACTGTTTGCCGATCCCGAATTTTCACTTGACAATGCGGCAGGCGTTGCGATTTACGGCTACCTAAAAGCCAAGCAATCATAGCTATGAATATCTATACCGTAACACAAGTTAATATGTACATCAAAGCACTTATCGACGAGGTGCAGCTTGTTCAAAGCATATATATCAGCGGTGAAATATCGAATTTTAAGCATTACTACCAGAGCGGACATATGTATTTCACTATTAAAGACGAAAAGTCACAGCTGAAATGTGTAATGTTTTCTTCAGATAACAGCCGTCTCCGTTTTGAACCGCAAAACGGAATGAAAGTTATCTGCTTCGGCAAACTGGGCGTCTACGAACGAGACGGTGTTTATCAGTTGTATGTTCGTGATATGCAGCCTAAGGGTACCGGCGAGCTTCAGATAGCCTTTGAACAACTCAAACAAAAGTTAGAGGCAGAAGGACTGTTTGATGGAAAACATAAAAAGCATATACCTAAATATCCCGAAAAAATCGGCATTGCCTCCTCAAATATGGGTGCAGCCAAAGAAGATATGAAAAGCGTTATTTCCCGTCGTTTTCCACTGTGTGAGGTTATCTCTCTCCACACGATTGTACAAGGCGAAAATGCTCCGGCGGATATAGCCGATTCCATTCGCAGACTTGACAAAATGGGCGTTGACATAATAATTGTCGGCAGGGGCGGCGGTTCTATCGAGGAACTGTGGGCATTTAATACCGAGGAGGTTGCACGAGCTGTGTTTGAGTGTAATACCCCGATTATTTCTGCTGTAGGTCACGAGACGGATTATACCATATGTGATTTTGTGGCTGATTTGAGAGCACCTACACCCAGTGCTGCCGCAGAGCTTGCTGTTCCCGACATAACGAGTGAGCGAATGAACATAAACAATTTTGAGATTACATTAGAAAGTCTGATTAACAATATTATTGTGTCTAAAAAAGCGGAGCTTGATTCGTTGATAAAAAATTCAGCTTTGATGGATTCCGACAAATTTTTCGATAACATTTCAGCTAAACTGAATGAGTATGACTATAAGATGAAAACAGCAGTGTCATCTGTAGTGACTAAAAAAGAAAGTCGGCTTTTACAATTAGCTTCTATGCTTAATGCTCTCAGTCCTCTTGCAATTATGAGCAGAGGCTACGCTATCGTCAGCAAAGATAAAAGTACAGTCGATTCTGCAATTTTGCTCAAAAAGGGTGAAACGATACAGATTGATTTTTCCGACGGCGAAGTAAACGCTGTTGTTTCGGAGGTAAAAAAATATGAGTGATGAAATTAAATACGAACAGGCACTTAACAGAATAGAAGAAATTGTTACTGTCCTCGAAAATAATGATGTTTCTCTCGACGAAGCTCTTGCATTATTTGAGGAGGGAACAAAGCTTACTGCTGTTTGCAACAAAAAGATAGAGGCAGCAAAGGCTAAAATTACTGAAATAGATAAGGAGAAGAACTGATGTTCATGCTTGATATAGACAAAAGTATTGAGGATTATTCCGAGCGTATCAGCAAAGCTCTTATTGAACATTTACCTGTTGCTAATGACGGTCAAAAGAGTGTCGTTAAGGCTATGAAATATTCCTTAACTAACGGAGGAAAAAGACTTAGACCGATTCTTGTTTTAGAGTTTTGCAAAATGTGTGGCGGCGATACCGAAAAGGCAATGGATTATGCTTGCGCAGTAGAATATGTGCATACTTATTCTCTCATTCACGATGATTTACCGTGTATGGACAACGATGACCTCAGGAGAGGCAAACCATCATGTCACAAAATGTATGGCGAGGCTACTGCTCTGTTGGCAGGTGATGCACTTTTGACTCACGCATTTGAAATTGCTTCTACTGCTGAATTTGACGGAGCAAAGAATGCCGATGCAGTCAGTCTCCTTGCACAAAATTCCGGTGTATGCGGTATGATAGGCGGTCAGGTTCTTGACCTAAAATATGAGGCGGCAAGTCCATCTATGTCACAGCTTCTCACCGTACATAAACTCAAGACCGGTGCAATGATTTCTGCCGCCTGCCTTTTGGGCTGTATTGCAGGTGACGCTACAGAGTCGCAAGTTCTCGCAGCGTCCAAGTTTGCATACTATCTCGGTATTGCGTTCCAAATTAAAGACGACATACTCGATGTAACAGGCGACGAAGAAAAGTTAGGCAAG
This sequence comes from uncultured Oscillospiraceae bacterium, assembly GCA_900548085.1. GTDB lineage: Bacteria > Bacillota > Clostridia > Oscillospirales > Acutalibacteraceae > Eubacterium_R. The sequence goes on from URJF01000044.1 coordinate 4,730, forward strand.
CCTGTCGGCTCCGATAAGGATAATGAAAAAACGACCTATGTAGATATTGTCGGTTTGAACAAGGCTCAGGAGGATGTCGAAAAACTAACTCAAGCCGCCATAGAATCTCTGTCAGTTTTTGAAAATAACGAGTTTGTTTCCTCTTTGGCTGAGTATCTCACAAGACGAGAAAAATAATATTTATACAGTCGTTGCATTATTATTCATTCTATGTTAAAATGATTATTTAGAAAAGAGTTGAGTTTATGTCATATCTCGATGAGGTCAATTCACCGAAAGATATAAAAAAACTTAATATCGACGAGCTATACTGTCTCTGTGACGAAATCAGAGATTTGATGATAAAGACTGTGTCAAAAAACGGTGGCCATCTTTCGTCCAATTTAGGCGTAGTTGAGCTTACTGTCGCTTTACATAAAGTGTTCAATTCACCTAATGACCAGATAGTTTTTGATGTAGGTCATCAAGCCTATACCCACAAGATACTTACAGGCAGAAAGGACAGATTTGAAACTCTGCGTACGGAGGACGGTATCAGCGGCTTTACCCGCCATTTTGAGAGTAAGCATGATATCTTTTCGTCAGGACATGCATCTACCTCTATTTCTGCCGCTATCGGACTTGCAAAGGCTAAGACACTTAAAGGAGATAAGGGCAAGGTTATAGCAGTTATCGGTGATGGTGCTCTTACCGGTGGTTTAGCATATGAGGCGCTCAATAACAGCGGCAACGAGAATAACAATCTTGTTGTAATTCTTAATGATAACAATATGTCAATCAGTGAAAATGTAGGCTCTCTTGCCAAGAATCTTACTACCATTCGTACCAATCCGAAGTATTTTCATCTTCGCTCCAAGGTCGAAAAGGCAATAGCCCGCATTCCAAAGTTCGGCACACAAATTACCCGTGCCATAACTTCTATAAATTCAAAGATAAGAAAGCGTGTGTATAAGAATACCTTTTTCGAAGATTTGGGATTTAGATATTACGGACCTATAGATGGCCATAATCTTGAGGATTTGATAGATGCACTTAATGTTGCTAAGGCACACAACCGCAGTGTTCTTATTCATATAAATACCATAAAGGGCAAGGGTTATGATTTTGCAGAAAAGAATCCTTGCAAATTCCATGGAATAGGAAAATTTAATGTGAATACCGGTGAACCGCTCAGCTGCGGCGATACATTTTCATCGGTTTTCGGTAACTCCATTAATAACCTTGCGGCCAAAGACAAGCGCATCTGTGCAATTACAGCCGCTATGGAATCGGGTACGGGACTTACCGAATTCGCCAATAATTTTCCTAACAGATTTTTCGATGTAGGCATTGCCGAACAGCACGCAGTTACCTTTGCATCTGGTTTAGCTAAAAATGGTATGGTGCCTGTGTTTGCCGTATATTCCTCGTTTTTGCAGCGTTCATATGATCAGCTTGTGCACGATGTTGCTATGCAGGAATTAAAAGTTATTTTCTGCATAGACAGAGCCGGATTTGTAGGTGAGGATGGCGAAAGTCATCAAGGCGTATTCGACACAGCATTTCTAATGAGTGTTCCAAATTTGGCTGTGTTTGCTCCGGCATCATTCAGTGAGCTTTCTTCAATGCTCTATGTTGCTGCATACAAAGAGAAAAATGCAGTAGCCATTCGTTATCCACGAGGCGGCGAAGGATATCTCCCCACTGATTATGAGTGGGACAAAAAAGACTTTACTGTTTTCGGAGACAGTTCCGCTGAAAAATGTATTGTGACTTACGGCAGAGAATTTTCCGAATGTTACAAAGCTCTCAGTGAGCTTGATAATACATTTGTTATTAAATTGAACAGAATTAAACCGATAAATCCGGAAGTAGCGGATTTAGTTAAAAATACTGAAAAAATATTTTTCTTTGAAGAAGGAATAAAATCAGGCGGTGTAGGCGAATGCTTTGCTGAGTTGTTGGAGGAGCACGGTGTCAAAGCCGAGTATCACCACACAGCTATTAATGACGAATTTGTAAAGCAGGCCTGTGTATCGTCTCAAATAAAAAAATATCATCTCGATAAGGAGTCCGTTATAAAGACGGTTAGCGATTGTTAAAGATATGCAAAAAAAGACAAGACTCGATGTAGCTGTTTTTGAGGGCGGATATGCCCCAAGCAGAGAAAAGGCCAAGGCCATCATTATGGCCGGTCTGGTTTATGTTAATAACCAAAAGGTTGACAAAGCCGGCTTTGATCTAAAGGAGGGCGATGTCCTCGAGGTCAGAGGCAAAACCCTAAAATATGTCTCAAGAGGCGGCTTGAAATTAGAAAAAGCAATGGAATGCTTTCCTATCACCCTGGCAGATAAAATATGTATGGATGTAGGTGCCTCTACAGGCGGATTTACTGACTGTATGCTACAAAATGGAGCAAAAAAGGTGTATTCCATTGATGTTGGCTACGGTCAGCTTGCTTGGAAATTGCGTACCGATGACAGAGTAGTCAATCTTGAGCGTACCAATTTTCGATATGTTGACAATACTGTTGTTAAGGATAAGATAGATTTTTCTTCTGTCGATGTTTCTTTTATATCATTGTCGCATATTTTGCCGGTTTTGAGCACACTTCTTAATGATACCGGCGAAGCCGTTTGTCTTATTAAGCCGCAATTTGAGGCCGGCAAAGAAAAGGTAGGCAAAAAGGGCGTAGTAAGAGACCTAAATGTTCATCTTGAGGTAGTAAAAAAAGTTATTGGCTTGGCTCTTGATAATGGTTTTGATGTGCTTGGTCTTGAATTTTCACCGATAAAAGGTCCCGAGGGCAATATTGAATACCTTATTTTTCTCAAAAAGAGCAATGATCCTAAAATCAGTGATGACGTTGACGATGATGCACTCGTCAGTCGTTCTCATCTCGAGCTTGACAAATAAAACAACGAGGTCGTTTTATGGTTGTTTCAATTTTTCCTAATTCAAAAAACGCCGGTGCAATGGATATTGCAGATGAAACCGACAGAATTTTGTCCAAATTGGGCGTTAGAACCAATATAGTTCAGTATGCCGACAACGGTTTTTTGGATGTAAAAGAGAATATTTCAAAATGCGATATTGCTATATCCATCGGCGGCGACGGAACTACCTTGAATATTGCAAAGCTAGCCTCATTTGAGAGCAAAGCAACATTAGGTATAAATGCAGGCCGTGTAGGCTTTATGAGCGGACTCGAAAGAGATGAACTCGATTTGCTCAAAAACCTTGTCAGCGGTAAATATGATGTAGAAAGTCGAATGATGATTAGGGCAGATGTGCTCAGCCATAACGAAATTGTGGGTACATACCATTGCCTAAATGACGCCGTGGTTTCGAGGGGCGATTTGGCTCGCTTGATTGACATAAAGGTTTCTTGCGAGGGCAGACTTGTTACCTCCAACAGAGCTGACGGTATGATTGTCTCAACACCAACCGGTTCTACCGCATATTCTATGGCAGCGGGAGGTCCCGTTCTCAGTCCTGACAATTCATGCTTTGTTGTTACTCCGATATGTCCGCACTCTCTTGTGAACAGAAGCATTGTTTTTCCGTCGAAGAATATTATCACCCTTTCGGTCGGCAACGATAAAAATAACAGTGCTTTTCTTTCTATCGACGGCGAAGAGTCAATCAAAATTGACTCAGACACTTCCATTACCATTCGTCGTTCACAGTATGTTGCGAAGCTCATTAAGCTCAAACCGGATAATTTTTATGAAATACTTAATAAGAAATTGATTGAGAGGAGATATTGATGAAAAAAAGAAGACAGGCTAAGATTTTAGAGATAATTTCCTCCAATGATATTGAAACTCAGGAGCAGCTCCAAAGTATGCTCCTCAGCAGTGGATATGAGGTCACTCAAGCCACAATTTCGAGAGATATAAAAGAACTGCGTTTGGTAAAAGAGTTGTCCTCTAACGGAAGATATGTTTATTCCACCGGTCAAAAAAATAATGACAGTATAACCAAAAGAACCGGCGGTATATTTAATGAGTCAATAATTCGCATTGATTATGCTCTAAATACCGTTGTTATAAAATGCTTTACAGGTATGGCTAATGCCGCTTGTGCCACTATTGACTCTATGAATTTGGATGAGATTGTGGGTACCATTGCGGGTGACGATACCATATTTATCCTTTGCAGATCGGAAGAAACTGCAAAAATCTTTACATCAAAATTGAGGAATATATTAGATGCTTAAATCACTGAATATCGAAAATATTGCAGTAATAGAAAAAGCGGATATAGAGTTTTCTCCGGGACTTAATGTGCTCACAGGTGAAACCGGTGCAGGTAAGTCTATTGTTGTCGATTCCATAAATGCCGTTTTAGGCGAGCGTACATCTCGTGAGCTTGTCAGAAACGGTGCTAATGAGGCTCAGGTCACAGCGGTTTTTGATGATATAAATTCTTCTGTTCGTGAGAAACTTGATGAGTTTGGTATCGAAGATGATGATACCCTTGTTTTGATGCGCAAAATTTCTGATAGGGGTAAATCTTATTGCAGAATCAACGGTGTGCCATGTACTGTTTCTATGCTTAGACAACTTGGGGAACAGCTCGTTAATATTCACGGACAGCACGACTCGCAGGCACTGCTTAATCCGGATACGCACTACAGTTTTCTCGATATGTTTGCGGATGATAAAGAGCTTGTTTCGGAGTATTCAAAAAATTTCAAAAAGTTGCTTGAGGTACGCAAAAAACTAAAAAGTCTTACTGCCGACGCAGAGAACAACGATAAACAGTCGGAGATACTTGCTTACGAAATTAACGAGCTTACACAGGCTGACATAAAAGTCGGCGAAATAGAACAGCTCCATAATAGAAAGAATATCATTCTTAATTCCCAAAACATAAGCGATTACCTCACTTCCATTTTGACATTTTTTAATGGCGACGATGAAAACAATGCAGGTGCGGAGAATAATATTGCTTCATTGTATTCGCAGGGCGAAGCACTCGGCGAAGATGACAGCGAAATTACTGCCATTCAGTCACGCTTGCTTTCACTTTCCGATAGTATAGCGGAGATAAAAAGTTTTGCAGGGGACAAGCTTAATTCTATAGAGTATAACGAAAATGAGCTTAATGCTATTGACGAGCGGCTTGATATGTATTATCATCTATCAAACAAGTACGGCGTAACAGAGCAGGAAATGATAGATTATCTTAATGACGCTTTGTCAAAGCAGAATGCTATTGCAGATTATGACGAGGAGTTTGAGCGACTTAATGTTCAGTACGACGAGGTTTATTCATCGACTGTGGACGCCGCAAAGGCTCTCAGCCTTGCACGCTCTGAGTCCGCAAAGCAACTCGAAAATGAAATAAAAGAACAGCTTGAATTTCTTGATATTCCAAAGGTAAAATTTCTTGTTGATTTTAAGCAGGGCAATTTGTCCTCAACCGGTTATGATAAGATTGAATTTCTTATTTCCACTAACCCCGGCGAACCGCCCAAACCTTTAGCTAAAATAGCTTCCGGCGGTGAGCTTTCACGAATTATGCTTGCAATTAAGAATATTTTGGCAGCTAAGGATACCGTTGATACCTTAATTTTTGATGAGGTAGACGCAGGCGTAAGCGGTAGAGCAAGCCGCAAAATCGGACTGAAGCTGAAAAGTGTAGGCGAGGTGTGTCAGGTTATTTGTGTCACTCACTCTGCACAGATTGCTTCTGCTGCCGACAATCATCTTTTGATTCAAAAAGAATTTAAGAATGACAAAACATATACAAAGGTTATTCACCTTGACTTTGAACAGCGCAAGCGTGAGCTCGCACGAATTATGGGCGGTATGGAAATTACAGACGCTCTGCTCAAATCTGCCGAGGAGATGCTGAACGAATAATGGGAAAAAATGTAGAACAACAAATAAAAAACGGCACTTGTACTCTCTGTACCGATAACTAATATACTTATTTTGGAGGAAAAACAAATGGGAGTTTATGAAGAACTTGTTGAGCGTGGTTTGATAGCTCAAGTTACAGATGAAGAAAAAATCAGAGATTTGGTTAATAACGGTAAGGCTGTATTTTATATCGGCTTTGACCCCACTGCCGACTCTCTCCATGTAGGTCACTTTATGGCACTTACACTTATGAAGAGATTGCAGGAGGCAGGCAATAAGCCCATCGCACTTATAGGCGGCGGTACTGCTATGATAGGCGATCCCTCCGGCAGAACAGATATGCGTCAGATGATGACACAGGAGACAATTCAGCATAACTGTGATTGTTTCAAAAAGCAGATGTCTCGTTTCATTGACTTTGGCGAGGGCAAGGCTATGATGGTTAATAATGCTGATTGGCTTTTGGACCTTAACTACATAAATGTACTTAGAGAGGTCGGCGCTTGCTTTAGCGTAAACAGAATGTTAAATGCCGAGTGCTACAAACAGCGTATGGAAAAGGGACTTTCGTTCCTTGAGTTCAACTATATGATTATGCAGTCCTATGACTTTTACGCTTTGTACCAAAAATACGGCTGTAATTTACAGTTCGGCGGTGACGACCAGTGGAGCAATATGATAGGTGGTATGGAGCTTATCCGTCGCAAGCTCGGCAAGGAAGCTAATGCCATGACAATTACACTTCTTACTAACTCAGAGGGTAAGAAAATGGGTAAAACCCAAAAGGGTGCAGTTTGGCTTGACGCCGAAAAGACAACTCCTTATGAGTTCTATCAGTATTGGCGTAATGTTGATGATGGCGATGTTATCAAATGTATGAAATTGCTTACCTTTATTCCTATGGAAGAAATCAACGAATATGCTAAGCTTGAAGGTGCAGAGCTTAATAAGGCT
>URJF01000045.1 GCA_900548085.1 uncultured Oscillospiraceae bacterium
GGAGTCTTAATTCTATCCCAAGAAATCTGGCTGATATGGATAAGACCGTCAACTGTAGGAAGAATGTTAGCAAATGCACCGAATGTAGCAAAGCTTACGATACGGGCATCAACTACTGTACCTACAGGGTAATCTCTCTTAAGGATTTCCCATGGGTTGTCCTCAATCTTCTTGAAGCCGAGTCCAATCTTTCTGGTTTCTTCATCAAGAGACTTGATGGTAACCTCTACTGTGTCTCCGACATTAACAACCTCTGACGGATGCTTAATGCGTGACCAAGAGAGCTCGGAAATATGAATCATTCCGTCAATTCCGCCAAGGTCAACAAATGCGCCGTAGGAAGTAAGGGACTTAACTGTACCGGTGAGCTTTTGACCTACCTCAAGTGTAGCCCAAAGAGCATCCTGCTGTGCCTTTCTTTCTGCGTCTGCTACTACTTTGATTGAGCCGACAGCACGTCTTCTGGACGGATTGATGTCGATAACTTTGAACTTAACTGTAGTGCCCTTGAGGACATCGAGGTCCTGATTGCGAGGAACACCTGTAAGAGATGCAGGAACAAACACTCTTGTACCCTTTGCAGATACGAGAACACCGCCACGGATAACAGCAATAACTGTACCCTCGAGAACTTCGTCAGCCTCTTTTGCGGCAACAATGTCTTCCCAGCCCTTTACTGCGTCAAAGAGACGCTTTGAAAGCTTGAGGACACCGTCCTGATCATCTGTTTTCATGATGACAAGATCAATCTTGTCGCCTACTGATACAACATCCTCACACTTGGAGATGTTGTCTGATGAAAGATCATCAAATGCAACTACGCCGGTCTGCTTACGACCAGGAACATCTACAAATACCTCTGTAGGTGTGATTCTTACAACAGTACCGGTAACTACCTTGCTGTTGTCATTGTCCTTAAAAGATTCGTTCAGTAATTCTTCAAAGGATGCCTCACCATCAGCAGATGCTTTGACAGCAGGCTCTGTAGCCTTATCAGCGGTTTCTGCTGTCTCCACAACTTCTTTAGTTTCGGCTGAAGCTGTTTCAACTTCCTTTTCTTTAATTTCTTCGGACATGGTTTTGAGTACCTCCTTGATAATTACCGAGGGTGTCGAGGCCCCGGCAGTAACTCCGATTACCTCACAATCTGTCAGGTCTATGTCCTTCAGCTCAGCCGCAGTCTCAATCAAATAAGACTTACAGTTGACGGAGCTGACCTCCTGAAGTTTGCAGGTATTGGATGAATGACGACCGCCGATAACGATCATTGCGTCTGATATTTTTGATATATCATATGCTTCCTGCTGTCGATCGGACGTCGCATTACATATTGTATCAAAGATTTTAATGTTTGTACATACCTTTTTTATAAATTTCTCGCATTTTTTCCATTCATTTTGTGAAAAAGTTGTCTGAGAAACGCAGACTGCGGGGAATTTTACTCCACATTTTGTATTTTGGATAATTTTTTTCAACTCGTCAACATTGCGAAAGACAAAAGAATCGCCATTACAATAGGAACGAATACCCAAAACCTCAGGATGATTTTCGTCGCCGGCAATCAAAACAGCGGTATCACTGTTCAACTTGCGCACTATGTTGTGAATCTTTTTCACAAAGGGACAAGTGGCATCGGTGTACATTATTTCTCTTTGATTTATGTCGTCTATAACTTCCTTTTCTACTCCGTGGGTACGAACAATAATTTTATAATCCTTTGGAGCTTCATCGGGAGAATTGATAATTTTTACTCCTCTTTTTTCCAAATCGGAAACGAGCTGAGCGTTGTGAATAATCGGACCGAGAGTACAGACCTTTTCGCCTTTGTTGATTGAATCGTAAACAAGATTTACGGCTCTGTCTACGCCAAAGCAAAAGCCGGCGGTCTTTGCAAGAATTATTTTTTTGCTCACTGAACCTCTTCCTTCCAAAGATCAGTAATTCTGTCCATAACTAAATTTGCGGCAGAGCGAATATCCTTAGGTCCAAAATTCTCTTTGTCAAAAGCCATCTCGCTTTGGGTAATAGGCTTGCCGATAGATACGGTTACCCTGCTGCCGACCTTAATCTTAGACTTGCAACAAATAGCAACAGGCAACACCTGAGCGTCAGTAGCCTTTGCAATAACGGCAACTCCAGCTTTAGCTCTCTGCGGAACACCGTTTTTGTCCTTTATTCTTGTGCCCTCGGGACAAATAGCCATAACGTGGCCTTCACGCAAAATCTTTTCGCCGTACTCAACGGCAGTGGTATCCCCCTTGCCTCTGCGAACCGGGAAGCAGTACATATGCTGAATGAACCAGCCTACTATCGGATTCTTAAAAAGCTCCACCTTAGCCATAAAATGCAGAGGCGGCATCTCCTTTGGTATAGCTGCAAAAACAGGGTCAAAAGCACAAGTATGATTAACCGCTACTATGTATCTTCTGCCATCCTTCGGTATGTTCTCAAGTCCTTTGTAATTTAGCTTATAGAGGAGCTTAAACAAAGGCTTGAAAACGACCTTAATAAAACCGTATGTCTTGTAATGAGGTACTACAGAATAATCAAAATCTTTCATTTATATTCTCTCCTTGATAATATCAACAACAAGCTGAACAGACCTGTTCAAATCGAGCTCGGAGGTATCAGCCATAACGCTGTCCTCACTGGGCTTGAGCGGAGCAATCTCTCTGTGAGAGTCCTGATAGTCACGCTTGTTCACATCATCGAGGACCTCATCGAATGTAACAGACTCACCCTTTTCGATAAGCTCATCATATCTTCTCTTTGCACGGCACTCGGGAGAAGCGAACAAAAAGATTTTTACATCTGCATTAGGCAAAACTACTGTGGCAATATCTCTGCCGTCCATAATGACATTGTTTTTTTTGGCAATATCACGCTGAAGATCAAGCAAAAATGCACGCACCTTAGGAATAGCGGACACAACGCTGGCTCCCATGGAAATCTCAGGGGTACGAATAAGTCCTGACACATTCTCTCTGTTGAGATATACAGACTGAACGCCGTCTGCATACTTAAGCTCAACCTTTGTGTCGGAGAGCATGGCCTCTATTTTTTCGGTATCATTTAGGATACCGTGCCTTACGGCATTGAGAGCTATCGTGCGATACAGTGCACCTGTGTCAACATAGATATATCCCAATTCTTTTGCGGCAGCCTTTGCTACTGTACTTTTGCCTGCGCCGGCAGGTCCGTCGATTGCTACATTTATCATAAATAAATTCCCTTTCTGAATAGAAAATCAAATATTGTTTCCGCACAAATAGCCTGTGGAAAAGGCTATCTGCAAATTGAATCCGCCTGTATAGGCATCAACATCCAATATCTCGCCTGCAAAATAGAGATTGTCCACTATTTTGGACTGCATCGTCTTTGGATTAACCTCTTTTGTTTCCACGCCGCCGGATGTAATTATTGCCTCATCTATCGGGCGGAAATCGGACACATTAAGGACAATATCCTTTATGGCGGACACGAGTTTTTTTCGTTGTTCTTTTGTGATTTGGTTCACCTTTTCGCCGGGTTCTATTCCGCTGAGCGATACGATAACCGGCACTGCTTTTTTAGGCAAAAGTGCCGACAGAGAATTGATGAAATCCTTGTTATTATTCTCTGCAAAGTCTCTTTGTATACGCCTGTCGAGAGTTTTTTCATCAAGTGCAGGCTTAAGGTCCAAATGAATTTTATAATTATGAGACTTGGGCGAGTCCATATGGCAGGATGCAGACAAAATAATCGGTCCGCTGACGCCGTAATGGGTAAAAATCATCTCGCCGAAATCGGAATAAATTTCTTTTTCACCGTCAAACACGGTGATTTTTACATTCTTCAGTGACAATCCCTGCAGTTTAGGCACAAAGTTGTTAGACAAAACTATGGGAACAAGCGACGGTTTTATCTTAGTAACGCTGTGTCCCACACTGCGAGCAAGAAAATATCCGTCGCCGGTAGAGCCTGTTTTAGGATAGCTCTTGCCGCCTGTACAGAGAGCGACGGCGTCACATTCGAGACGAGTACCGTCCTCTAAAACTACTGCTATTATTTTATTATCCGATATATCGAAGCTCATTACACGCCCCTGAATGAAAGAGGCTCCGCTGTCCTGTGCATATTTGACTAACGCATATACCACATCGACCGCTTTGTCGGAAACCGGAAAGACACGCTGTCCCCGTTCAATCTTAGTAGCAACGCCCAAATCCTCCATCAATGCAATAGTGTCATATGGCATAAATGAAGAAAATGCAGAGTACATAAATCTTCTGTTTGATATTACATTTTGGATAAGTTCTTCTATATCAAAGCAGGCATTGGTGATATTGCATCTGCCCTTGCCCGTAATCATAAGCTTCCTGCCGGGGCGTGACATTTTTTCTACCACGAGGGTATCGTTGCCCCTCTTGGCGCTCTCTGCTGCAGCAATAAGGCCTGCAGCACCACCTCCGATAATCAATACTTTTTTGTTACTCATAAATAAATATTATAAATTATAATCCCGCTTCTGTCAAATCGAGAGAAAGTCTTTCCCATTCCTCATACAGTTCGTCTCTTTTTTTATTTTCAGCCTCAAGCTGTGAAGTAAGAGCCATAAGTTCCTCGTACTCGGAGGAGGATAATTTTTCATTTATTTCATCCATGATACTTTCGGTTTTTTCGATTTCTTGCTCACATTTTGCAAGGCGTGTTTTCATTTTGCGAAGTTGAGATTGGCGTTCCTTTTTCAGCTTATAGTCATTAGGCTTTTTTTCTTCTTTTTTCTTAGCCACTGAAACGGCTTGTATATTCTGCTTTCTTTGGATATACTCGTCGTAGTTGCCCTGATACTCAACTATACCTGTTGGGGTAAGTTCCAAAATCTCGGTAGCCAATTTGTTGATGAAATATCTGTCGTGGGAGACGATAAGCATTGTACCCGAATAATTGAGCAATGTGTTCTCAAGTTCTTCTCTGGAAAATGCGTCCAAATGATTGGTCGGCTCATCCAAAAGGAGAAAATTATATCCGCCCAACATCAGCTTTAACAAGGCTACTCGTGCTCTTTCGCCGCCGGAGCAGTCGCAGAGTACCTTATAAACATCATCACCCTTAAACAAAAATGCCGCAAGAGAAGAACGAACAGAGGTTTCGCTCATGGCAGGAAATGTTGACCACACCTCTTCCAGCACGGTTTTGGTTAAATCGAGGTGCTCCTGAACCTGATCAAAATAGCCTGTCATAACATTTGAGCCGAATTTAAAACTACCGCCGTCCGAAGATAAATCCTTAGTCAAAATCTTAAGCAACGTTGTTTTTCCGCAGCCGTTGTCGCCCAAAAGGAATACTCTGTTCCCTTTGTAAACATTGAAAGAAGCATTGGCAAAAATCTCTTTGTTGCCAAAAGATTTTTTTAAATCCGTAACAGTGAGCACATCCTCGCCGCTGACGCACTTGGGCGAGAATGAAAATCTGATGCGTTCAACCTTGCTGTCCGGTACAACAAGCTGCGCCTTAATGCGCTCAATAACCTTTTCTTTGCTCTCGGCAGTCTTTATGTTTTTTTCACGATTCCACTGTCGCTGTTGGGCGATAATCCCCTCAAGGCGTGAAATCTCTTTCATATCATTTTCGTACTTTTCTTCTACAGCCTTTTGCTCTGCCGCTTTTTTTATCAAAAACTCGGAGTAATTACCTGTGTAGCAACGGCATTTTTTATTTTCTATCTCAATGGTTTTTGTGGTTATTTTGTCCAAAAAATATCTGTCATGGCTGACGATAAGGCATGCGCCTGAAAAATTTTTCAAAAAATCCTCAAGCCACTCAACAGCTTTTATATCAAGATGGTTAGTAGGCTCGTCAAGAAGAAGAAAATCTGCCTTTGAGAGCAAAAGCTTTGCAAGAATCAGCTTTGAACGCTGTCCGCCGGAAAGCTTTGAGGTAGGCAAGTCAAAATCCTCTGCTCCAAAGCCTAAGCCGAGAAGCGCCGAGCGAGTCATGCTCTTGTATGTCAAGCCACCGTCACGAGTGAAAATTTCGGTCAGCTCATCCTGCTTTTCTATCAAAGATTTCGAATCTCCTTTGCCTTCCATAAGGTCGGCTGAAATCTGCTCGAGCTGTTTTTCAATTCCTATCAAATCATCAAAAACAGAAATAAGTTCACCGTAGACTGTGTGATTTTCGCTGCAAGTATGCTGCTCCATATAGCCTAACTTAGCGTTTTTTGAGATAAAGCAATTTCCGCTGTCAGAAGTGTATTCACCGGTAATAATCTTAAAAAGGGAGGTTTTTCCGGCGCCGTTACAACCGATAAGTCCAACCTTTTCGTGCTCTTTTATATCGAATGAAACATCGCTGAAAAGCGTGTTTTCGCCAAATGAAAGTGTTAAATTTTGTACATCTAATACTGCCATAATCAGCCTCACAAAAATAATTTATTAGTATAATACAACAAAATCACTTGAAAGAAAAGAATAAATTTGATATATTAGATTATATTTTGGAAAAGAGATGGCAAATCTATGGATATATTAAAGCTAAAACCCGTGTTCAAAGATTATATTTGGGGCGGTAACAGACTTAAGGACGATTTTGGTTTTGAAACAGGATACGACAAAACAGCTGAGGGCTGGATGCTCGCCTGTCACAAAGACGGTATGAACACCGTAGAAGGCGGTGAGTATGACAGGAAGACACTGCAAGAAGTAATCGACGAGGCAGGCCTCGAAAAACTCGCCGGAACAAACGCCACAAAATTTCCTTATTTCCCTGTGCTTATAAAAATAATCGATGCGTATGATAATTTGTCTATTCAGGTACACCCTGACGACAAGTATGCACGAGAGGTAGAAAACGAATTCGGCAAAACAGAGATATGGTATGTGCTGGACGCACTTCCTGGTGCAAAACTGATATACGGTTTCAAAGAAAAAATCTCTAAAGAAGAATTTGAAAATTCAATTAAGGACAACACATTGCTGGACAAGCTAAACAGCGTGGAAATAAAAAAAGGCGACCTATTCTTTATTGAGGCAGGAACGGTACACGCAATAGGAAAAGGTGCACTGATAGCCGAGATACAGCAGAACTCCAACTGCACATACAGAGTATATGACTACGGCAGATTAGGAAAAGACGGCAAGCCCAGAGAACTGCATATAAAAGAAGCTGTAGATGTATCGGTGACAGAACCGCCTAAATATGATACCAAGCCTATGGGTGAGGACGAAAAGAATGAGGACTACACCCATCAGCTGCTGACAAAATGCGATTTGTTCACTGTAGACAAATACGAAATATCAGGCAGTGTAACGCTGAATGCCGACAAAAGCAGTTTCAACCACATACTTGTAACAGAGGGCAAAGGCACTCTGCAAGGAAAAGAAATGAAAAAAGGCGACTCGTATTTTGTACCGGCAGGTTATGGCAATTATACCGTAGACGGCGATGCAGAAATATTAGTAACAAAAATATAGCGAATAAAAACACTCCTTTTGGTCAAACATAATACCAAAAGGAGTGATTTTTTCATGAAAATAGTGGACAGAATTGCGCTGATACTAACAATTATCGGCGGAATAAATTGGGGCTCCATAGGACTGTTCAAATTTGACATAGTGGCGTGGATATGCGGAGGGCAGGACGCTGTTTTTGCAAGAATCATATACACACTGGTATGTATCGCAGCAATATGGTGCATCAGTCTCCTTTTTCGCAACGAAGCACTGGAGGACTGACAAAACAAAATATGCACTCCCAAGCCGTTACGCTTTTGGAGTGCATATTTTTATATCATTTTTGTTTGGCGTTCCATCTCTCGCTTTATTTTTTGGAGTATGCGTTTTTCAAGTCTGGAGATATATGACTGAGAAATGCCCATTTTGTCCGCAAGTTGTTTTTGTGTAAGAGGAGAACAGTTTCCGAGTCCGAATCGAAGATACATAATTTCCTTTTCCTTAGGCGGCAATGCGGCTACGACTTTGCGCAGCAACCGCTTTTCGTCCTCATATTCGATAGATTGTGATATTTCGTCAGGCTCCGAACCTAACACATCACGGAGTGTAAGCTCGTTGCCGTCCCAATCCACAGACAGAGGCTCATCAAAAGACATTTCCACCTTGCTGTTGCTGGTTTTGCGGAGATACATAAGAATTTCATTTTCGATACAACGGGAGGCATATGTGGCAAGCTTAATATTTTTTTCGGGATTAAAAGTTTTTACCGCTTTCATAAGTCCTATAGTACCGATAGATACTAAATCCTCAGCAGAGGCTGTAGGCGAGTCAAATTTTTTTGCAATATAAACCACAAGGCGCAAATTGTGAGTAACAAGCAAATGACGGTTTGTGTCGTTGCCTTCTTTTATTTGGGACATAATTGTCTCCTCTTCCTCTTTTGTCAGAGGAGGCGGCAAAGTGTCCGGACCGTTAATATAAAAGCAATATTGCCTTTTGAAATATCTATTTATTATGTATATTATAAGTTTTTTTATCATTATATAACACCTCATACGGATAATATTTCGGGATTCAAAACAGCGGAATATTTATCGTCTTTTATATCGTCGGATAAAGCTACATAGGCATTTTCTATCACCTCCCTACCCTTTGAGGATTTTAGGATGATTTTGTCCGGCTTAAATGCCATAAGAATACCTCCGCCGTTTACTGTAGATGTCGGTATTGCTCTGACTCGTTTTTCGTCCACAAGAGGACGGCAGAGACTCTCATCTGCTACAATTACGGGAGAATCGGAGAACGGCTCACGCAATTTGTTGCCTGTATCGGAGAGAGCAAACATAGTCACACTGCTGCCGTTGTTCTCAATAACAAGAGTAAATAATTCATTCGAGGACAGCCGTCTGTTGTAAAAACGCACTGCGGCACAGGATATCACATAAGCACAAAAGGCGGATATTATTATTCCACGGGCACCAATGTCAAAATAGATAACAGAATTATGTACTGTAATACGCTCTGAACCAAACAAAAAATACGCTCCCACAACCACGCCCAGCACAATAAAATTTGCTGCCAAGAATAACAGCACGGTAAAGCAATAATTTTTAAGCCGAGTAAATTTGAATGCTGCAAAAACAATCAGGAGACAAGCTGCAACCTTTGTTCCGAGCAGCAGAAGCTCGTTCATATCATCCACAAGGATAATCAATGAATACAGTCCGCCTAATGCTGAGGCAAGAATAAATCTTAAGACAGAGTAATCTTTTTTTGAAATTTTGGAGGTAATCAAAAGAAGAAAGAATGTGACAAAAAAATTTATCACAAACAGTAGGTCAACATAAATTACAATACCCATCACCCCACAAAAAAACTCTCTACACTGATTATAATTCAGCATAGAGAGTATTTTTTGTCAAAACTCGGTGTTATTCGGAAATTTCTACAGTGTCAATAACTACATCATAGATAGGCTTATCATTAGGCCCTGTCTGTACTGCGGCGATATTCTCCAGCACATCCCGGCCGTCTACGATTTGGCCGAAAACGGTGTGGTGGAAGTCAAGCCACGGAGTACCGCCAACCTCTTTGTAATTATCTATACATTTCTGCGGATAGCCCTGATCTTTGAGCTGCTCCATCTGCACCAAAAGATTTTCGGGCACGGATTTGGCCTGCACAATAAAGAACTGAGAACCATTTGTATTAGGTCCGGAATTAGCCATAGAGAGTGCGCCGTAGTAATTGCGTGCATCTATGGAGAACTCATCCTCAAAGCTCTTGCCCCAAACAGACTCTCCGCCGCAGCCTGTACCTGTGGGATCACCGCCTTGAATCATAAAATCTTTTATAATTCTGTGAAAAATAAGTCCGTCATAATAGCCGTCCTTTGCGTGAGTTACAAAGTTTTCTACCGCTTTTGGTGCAACCTCCGGAAAAAGCACAAAGGTCATATCTCCCCTGTTTGTCTTAATTACGGCTTTTGTGCCGTCTGTAGTTGTAAGCTGATTCATAATAATCTCCTTATATCTTTACTTTTTTATTTATTTCATTAAGGACGGAAGTATCTATCTTTTGCACCTTTCTGTCATAGGTCATAATACCGTTTAGCTCGTCCTCTACATCTGTAACCTGAGTATAAATTGTACCCGACAGTCCTTTTTTTATTTGAGGCACAATAGTCTTTTCAAACAGCTTTTTGTAGGCTTTAGTCAGGCTTTCCTTAGATGAAAAAATCTTATAGCCGAACATTTTAGAATTGAATGTATGCCCCTTTACACGAGTGGAAAGTCCGCCAAATTCCGAAAGGAACCAAGGCTTGTCTCCCTGCTTCACTACAATAGGAGTGAAATAAATATGCTTTGAGATAACATCGGTAGCTCCACGGTCATGCCAACCTGATGTTGTGTCAATAAGTCGAGTACTGTCCACAGAACGAATAAAATCATACGCCTTTTTGCTGTCGAACTGACCCCATCCCTCATTAAAAGGAACCCACATAGCGATGGACGGAACATTGTACAGTGTATCTATCATCTCATTGAGCTCATTATAATACAGATCACGAGCCGCAAGGTCGGTACGCTTGAATGTGCTGTACTTTGTATCATCAAGATTTATGCCGACAAAAGGAAGTACAGATATTTCGAGTCCGTAATTTCCGCCGCCGTTAATCATATCCTGAATGACTATAATACCGTTTTTGTCACAATAGTGATACCAAAGGAGAGGCTCAACCTTAATGTGCTTTCTGAGTGTATTGAAGCCCCACGACTTGACCTGCTCAACATCATATCTGAGTGCATCATTAGAAGGCGGAGTCAAAAAGCCGTCGGGATAATATCCCTGGTCGAGAAGTCCGTTAAAGAAGTACGGCCGATTATTGAGCATAAAGCGTGGAACGCCGCCTACATTTTCTATAGAGAACTTGCGCATACCGAAGTAAGACTTGACGGTATCATCGCCCATTTTGAAAATCACGGTGTACAAAAACGGGTTTTCGGGCGACCATGTTTTTACATTATCAATTTTAACAGTATTATCCGTTGTATCGGCAATAATCTCATCGCCGTCGTATATCAACTTTTGGACAGTGAGGTCCCCGCAGTCAAATGAAACTTGGGAATTGTCGAGGTCGGGAGTGATGCGAACACTCTTAATATAATCTGTAGGGACCGACTCGAGCCATACCGACTGCCAAATTCCGCTCTGCGGAGAGTACCATATTCCGCCACGATTTGTCCTCTGCTTACCTCGTGAATATTGATTTTCTTCACACAGGTCACGAACTGACACGATAACAGAATTTTCGCCGGATACAACATAGTCGGTAATCTCAAACTCGAAAGGAGTATAACCGCCATGGTGAGTGCCTACAAACTCGCCGTTGATATAAATCTTTGCAATCTGGTCAACTGCACCGAAATGGAGAATCACTCTGCCACGGTTAAAATT
>URJF01000046.1 GCA_900548085.1 uncultured Oscillospiraceae bacterium
GATATAGACGGCGAACTGATTATGTCCAACGCCATCGAAATTAAGGCTAATAATGTCCGTAAAACCTCACAGGCCACAATTACCGACGGCAGCGGTACATATTTTATTACCGATACAAAACGACAGCAGGTTACACCCACAGACGATACCTTTGCTGTAACAAAGAAGGTTGCGGACTCTCTCGGCATAAAAGAGGGGGACAAGGTGGATTGGCATATATATACCTCTGATAAATGGACTACCTCCACTGTCACACTCGTCTGCCGCAATCCTATGACGCAGGGTATTGTCATCACTCGAAGCACGCTCGAAAAGGCAGGCTATGATTTTAAGCCGAATTATGCCGACACAAAAAAGGTGCTTAAGGATTACAACAAAAAAGGTGTTGCAAATCTGATGACTTCTGAGGAAATGCACAACTTTATGGCAAACTATATGGAGTCTATGAATATGATGGTAGGCATATTGATATTTATGGCGATTCTTATGGCTGTGGTAGTTCTCCACAACCTCGGCCAGTTGACATTTACCGAGAGACAGCGAGAGAATGCGACACTTAAGGTGTTGGGTTTCTCTACCACAAAAATTATGAAAAGCACTCTGTACCAAAATCTAATGTTTGCTGTTATCGGCGTAATTCTCGGTGCACCTGCAGGCATGTGGCTCGTTCAAATTATGATTGACAGTGCCGGTGAGTCCTTTGATATGATGGCTAAGCTGAGCGTTCCGTCATTCATATTCAGTATGGCTATGACTATAGGTGTTTCTGCTCTCGTCAGCCTTATGATGAACAAAAAGATAAGAAAACTTAATATGG
Organism: uncultured Oscillospiraceae bacterium; assembly: GCA_900548085.1. Classification (GTDB taxonomy): domain Bacteria; phylum Bacillota; class Clostridia; order Oscillospirales; family Acutalibacteraceae; genus Eubacterium_R. Next base: position 818 of record URJF01000046.1, read on the forward strand.
TCGAATCTCTAAAAGGTGTAGAATAAAAATAAATAACTCACTGTATCTGTACAGTGAGTTATTTATTTTATCTTTTCTAAGTCTTTTTTCAGTTCTTCTATATTTTTGTATCTGTCGCCGATGCTGATTGCGGTGCATTTTTTGATGATTTTTCCTATTTTGCCTTTTGGTATTTCAATAGTAGGGTGTACCCCTGTCAGCATAATGTTCATCATAATTCCCAGAGCATATATGTCGGTCTCCGGTCTGCTTTGAGACAATCCGAATTGCTCCGGTGCGGCATATCCGATTGTTCCGAGATTTTGGGTGTCATTGTCCTTATGAACCGACAGCAGCGTCGCTATGCTTAGGTCAATCAGCGTTGCGTGTCCGTCACTTTTCACTATTACATTGGCTGGCTTAATGTCCCTGTGGATGATATTGTTGTTGTGCAGTATTTCCAATGCGTTGCATATATCTACTGACCAACGAATCACATCATTTTGGTTTAGGTCGCTGTCGCCTATGTATTCGTTTGCGGCAGTGCCATCTATATATTCCTCCAAAACATACAGTGCCTCATCGTCAGACGCCACAATGTACATTTGCGGCAGATAACCGTGCATATCTACTGTATTCAGTTTTCTGAAAACATCGTCGTTTCTGTTAAAGGTTTTTAACAGCAGTATGCTCTGCTTCTTTCTTTTATGCTTGTATAACGATAGCTCACTTATTGCATTTTGCGACAGCTTTTTTTCAAACTCAAAGTCGTCGTCAAGTGAGCTAAATATATAATTAACAAGTTCGTTCATTGCAGTATCGGTTCTCCCGCTTTGTCTAACAATTCATTTGTTTCCAAAATTGTCAAATCGTGTGATATCGCATATATCAATATGCTGTCTCTCTTGAGCTTAGGATAGAGCGAGGCTTTGCCGCAATATTTCAGTGCCGTCTGGCAGTCCTCAAGTGTAAGATGCATTGCTAGTGTCAGACATACTATCTTGTCCGTGCTGGGAATTTTCTTTCCATTGATTATTTCATAAAAATAATAGTATGATAGTTGCGCCTTGTTGATAATGTTAGAGTTTGTCATTTCTGACTTCTTTATCATTCTTGACCAAAACTTGCTCAGATTTACCTCAATGAGAGAGTTTTTGTTTTTCTTTATGTACGACTCAATGTTTACTCGCTTTTTTGTAAGCTCTTTCATCAGGTCATCTGTAGCCTTTTCGAGTTCCTTTGAGTCTTTTTTTTCGCCTTCGGTCAGCACTTCCTGCTCTGTTATTTTCTCTGTTATCATCATTTCACCTTGTTTCTCAGCGATATATTATTTTGCCGTGAAAATATTGTTTTCCGTCCAAATCCGCCGTAGTGCCTGCATAGATATATATTGTCTTTAGGTTGGGCATACTGCGAAACAGCTCGTTATAATCACACTCCACATCTTCTCTCGAACTGAATTTAAGCGTGGTAATGTATTTGTTGTCAAAAGCTCCACGAGATATTTTCTTTACCTTGTAAGGAATTTCGTAGGTGCTGTCCTTTTTGTCAGTAGGATATTTTTTTAGTACCGAACCGCTTATTGTCGGTGTAAGCACCTCGGTTGTGGTTTTCTTTTTTGTTGGCTTTGCAGTCGTCGCTTTTGTCGTAGGAGCCGTTGTGGTTGTTGTGGTAGTAGGCTCGGTAGTCGTTGTCGTAGTAGTAGGAACAGTTGTGCTTTCTGTAGTTGTTACTTTTTCTTTTTTCTTAGTTGTTGGTTTTAATGTTGTGGCGGTACTCGTTTTTTTAGTAGTAACGATTTTTGCAGTTGTTGTTGGCTGTGGCTTTGTTTTCTGCTGAGATGCAAATATTATCGTGCTGCTTGATATGAGTATAATCGCCGCTAAGGCAATGAGCAGAGCCGCTGCTGTTTTTTTCTTTTTCGATTTAGTATCGGTAGGTTGTGACTTTGTGGTTCTCAGTCCGGTCACATATTTTCCGCAGTGCATACAATATGGGGATTCCTCCGGTATCGCACTGTTACAGTGGGGACACTTCTTTTCGCTCATTAACTATTCCTCTAATGACAGTTTCTGTTTACTAATAAATATACAACTTATATTATAGTAGATAAATAATATCTTGTAAAGTGAATTAAAAAAATAAAAAAAGTCAGCCGACAGCTTATAGATATTTCTTTCATGCAATGTTATAATACTGATATGTATATAAAAAAGCCCGACAGCGTCGGGCTTTTTATGTTTCTTATCTGTTTATGCGTTTGCTTCGTTACGCATTTTTTCTTCTCGTCTTTCCTCCAGCTCCTTCTGAGCCTTTTCCTTTGTCTTTCCAGTGTAGTCATTGAAGAACATAGGGATGATTGTGAGCAAAAATCCGATAGCCGGTACTATTGTTACGAGAGCAATGAGCATCTTTTGTGTTTCTTGTGACTGCTGGAAAAAGATTTGGCGCCCTGCCACATCAACGAGGGATTTGTCTACTGCCTTGAAGTCTGAGCGGTCCAAAATTTGACCGAATACGAATGTAGCCACAGCCGCATTAACTTTTGAGAGGAATGTCTGGAACGCAAAGCATACGCCCTCCTGTCTCTCTCCTGTTTTCCATTCCAGATAGTCTACTGCATCCGCAATGAGTGCATAGGTGATAACATTGTATATACCCAGTGGAAGACCCATAAGGAACAGCAATACCCACAGTACATAGATATTAGCCTTAGTTACATCGTGAGCCATTACTACATAGCACAGTGCGTGTACTACCATACCGAACAGAGCAGAGCCGATATAAATTTGCTTGAGTGAAAATTTCTTTCTCAGCATAGGGAATATAGCCATTGCCGGTACCATACCCACACCGATAGCTACTGTGAGAGTAGTTACGATTGTTCCACGAGGAATCCAAAAATCATATGCCTTTGCTGCGTCAACATTATCAATAAGAATCTTTTGAGCACCTGGCAGGAAGTCTTTGAATATCTGTGTGAAATCTGTGTAGTTTTGTATGATTACATAGTTGCCGATATAGTCTGCGCATTGGTTAGCAGTTACCATTGTAGAGCCTAATACTGCGGCAAAAATTACTATGATAAGCAGTTTGTTTTTGCCGAGAACAACGAATGTCTCTTTGAATGATGGTGTGTGGTCCATCTTTGGTACTCTCTCTTTTGATACAAAGAATATCAAAATTGAAAGTGTACATCCCAAAACAGCAAATATTAAACCGCTTACAAAGAAACCTTTTGTGTAGCCCATGTTGCTCTGATAAAGAATAGGCACCAAAAGAGCAGGGAGTATACCGCCGAATGTTGAACCGAGTCTTGCAGTGGAGATGAATGAAGTTCTTTCACTCTCGAGCGGAGTGATAACAGATGACAGTCCCCAAAACGGTACATCCTGAATAGTGAATGCTACACCCCAAAGTATGTAGGTCACCAAAGCCCAAACAAATGCTGCCTTTGAGCCCTCTGCAAACGGAGCGGTGAACAGTGCTATTGTGCATATTGCAATCGGTATCGGTGCAAACAGGAGATACGGTCTCATTTTGCCCCATCTTGATTTTGTTCTGTCTACTATCATACCCATAACCGGGTCATTCAGTGCGTCGAATATTCTGCCGATTAGTATGATTGTTGTGCCTTGCTTAAGCGTAAGACCGGCACCGTTTTGGAAAAATACAAGAGTAAACATTGACATCAGTGTATATATTCCGCTTCGTCCGAACGCACCTACGGTAAAGCAGATACGCTCTTTCATTGTTAAATATTTCTTTTGTTCCATTACTTTTTCCTCACTTTATATGCCGGCAAAATTATCGGCTTTTTCTCTCCGACCATCAGCATCTGCTCAATCAGCTGTTCCTTCAGTTCTTTGCGAATTGCTTGATACTTTTTGTCTTTGATTAGGTTGTGCTTTTCGATTGGGTCTTTCTCCAAGTCGTAGAGATAGTCCTCGAAATATATATCCGATTTTGCGTGAGCGTATCCGCATGGGGCAGCGTCACGGACGGCATATTTGTACCTGTCTGTTCTTATCGCTCTGGAGTTCGATGCCTCACTGATTTGCATAAATACATTTTTTCTCGGAGGCTCTTCCTTTGTGATTTGCTTAGTCAGGTCGATACCCATATACTGCGATGGTATATCTATGCCTGCCATTGACATAAGAGTAGGGGGCATGTCAATCAGAGATGTGAGCTCGGATTCTCTTTTACCGCCTACGAATTTTCCGCCTCTTATTATCAGAGGCGTGTGTGTTGCACTTTCGTGACAACTGCGCTTGTATTCCAAATTTCTTGTTTTGAAATGACTTCCGTGGTCGGAGGTATAGATTATGATTGTGTCATCATAGATACCCTCGTCTTTCAGCTTTTGTACCAGTTTGCCTACATTGTAGTCCAGCCTGTTTATTGCCGAAATATAGTCAGGATACATTTCCTTATAATCACCGGTCAGGAATGACAGGTCATCCGGTATAGGATAGTCCTTGTAGTCTGCTACGGTTTCCTTATAACCCTCATAGCAGTGATGATCATTTTGATGGTGCGGCTCCAACTGGCTCACAAACATAAAGAACGGCTTCGTCTTGTCTCGTTTCTCTATATATTCTGTAGCATAGTCATTGATACAGTCGGCTCTGTATCCCTTAAAATCGAGCTTGTTTCCGTTTTCATCAAAGATAAATCCGTCGTAACCGTGAGATGTAAATTCGAGTACATCTGCACCTCTGAAATATTGATACTCGCCTAATTTTTTCTTCGGTATTGCCGTAGCCTCACAATGAAGACCTATTCCCGGCAGTCTGTCGGATGCCAAATGCCATTTTCCTATGTATGCTGTTTGGTATCCGGCTTCATTAAAGTAGTGAGCCAAACTCGGTGTGTCCTCGGGCAGAGGTATTCCGTTCCAATAGCATCCTATTTGTGTGGCATACAGTCCCGATTGCAGGCAGGCCCTTGCAGGTCCGCATACAGGCTGACAGGTGAAGTTGTTTTCAAACAGAACGCCGTCCTCTGCCAGTGCAGTCAGGTTAGGCGTGATTTCTTCATTCACTGTGTCCCAACGCTGCTGGTCGGAAAAGTAGAAAATAATATTCTTCTTGTCCACAAAATTCCCCCTTTATATTAAACTGCTTGCTTTAGCCGAAAAAGCCTGCTCCTGCATTGTAAAAATTAACTAATGCGATTGAGGCTACAACGACAGTGAATACAGTTTTTATTGCTTTTTCATTTACTTTTTTATTCATCTTAGCTCCCACAATTCCGCCTATTGCGGCACAGACGATTGCTACTATGAGAGTTATTATGTCAAATTTTGGTATGGCGTGCATAACACCGAGAGTAACGAGCTTAGAAAGTTGGCTGAAAAAGATTGTGCCCACACTGTACACTGCCGCCTCTTTTACCGTCATTGAAAAAAACAGTACAAGAAATGCGACATTGATAGGGCCGCCGCCAACACCTAAGAATGAGGCGATGAATCCAAGTGTCAATCCTACAGCAATTATGGCAGCAGGATTAGTCAGCCTAAAGCTCTTTGCGTTTTTTACATTTATGTACACTACCGATGCTACCAGCAACAGACCGAGTATAAGTCCTTGTATGCTCTTGAGCATCGAATTATTGAATATTGTCAGCAGATAGTCAAACAGCTTAGAGCCGAGTATTCCTCCTACCACAGCACCTGCAGACAGTGATATTATTATTTTAAAATCGATTTTTGTTTTTGCTCTGATGTGCTTGATTGTGGAGCTGATGCTCATACTGAATACCGCACAGGTGGAGATGAAGTTTACTACCTGAACTGTGTCGTGACCGATTAGGTCCAAAAGCGGTTTTATTATTACTCCACCGCCGAGTCCTACGAATGCACCTAAAAATGTTGCGGCGAATATTACTATTCCGTATATGACAGAAAAAATCATTTTTGCTCCTTTTTTATGTCTCCGTTGACACAAGGACTCACCGTTGGTATAATTTCTTGTGGAAAGGTGGTAGTCCCATGCCGATATCTGTTATGCTCAAGCCGTCATCATCGGCTTGTAACCTAAAATGTGAATATTGCTTTTATGCCTCGTTGTCCGAGCATCGTGATGAAGCCTTTAAGGGTATGATGACCACCCATACAGCTGAAAATGTTATCAAAAGTGCTTTGTCATATGCTAACGGTACCGATGTGTATTTTACATTCCAGGGCGGTGAGCCTTTGCTCAGCGGTATGGATTTTTTTGAAAACTTTTTGGCTCTTGTCGAACAGTACAATACAAAAAACTCAAAAATAACAAACTGTATCCAAACCAATGGTACTTTAATAAATGAGCAGTGGTGTGAGTTCTTTTCAAAAAATAATATTCTCGTCGGTGTGTCGTTAGACGGCGACCATGAGCTTAATTCTCATCGTATGTATAAAGACGGAACTCCGTCATTTGACGATGTTGTGCAGGGAATAGAGCTTTTGAAAAAATATAAGGTTTCTTTCAACATTCTCAGCGTTCTCACATCTGAGCTTGCACAAAATTTTAAGCGGTCATACAGATTTTTTAAGAGCTTAGATTTGCATTATCTCCAGTATATTCCGTGTCTCAGTGAGTTTGGCGACTCAAGCAGTCCTTTTTCTATGTCCTGCGACGATTATGCTTATTATCTTACCAATGGCTATAAGCTCTACTATAACGAGATTATGCGAGGTGTTCCGCTGTCTGTCAGACAATTTGATAACTACAGACTGCTTCTGCGAGGTCATCCTGCCGAGCAGTGCGGAATGAACGGGTTTTGTTCCGAGCAGTTCGTGGTGGAGGGAGACGGCTCTGTCTATCCCTGTGACTTTTATTGCACAAATGACTATTACCTGGGTAATATCAATGACAAGAATTTTTCACAGCTGAAAAAGAGTGACATATACACTTCTTTCATAAAATCTTCTTTTGTGCACGATGAAAAATGCAAGACTTGCTCGTATTTTTCGCTTTGCCGTGGAGGCGGCTGTAAGCGTAACCGTGTCGATTTTGATTACTGCGCTGTATACAAAAAGTTCTTTTCCGAAATAATTTCATTTTAGTTTAGCGCAGACACCTTTTTTAATTATACCTTGCCGCATATACAATGTCAAACATTAAAAGCAAATAATCATATAAAAAATCAGCCGTCGGCTTATAGATTTTTTCTACCGCTTATGCTACTATGATAGTGGATTGATTGGTTTCACATTCTGTCGGAGTTTTTTTGTTATACTCCGACATCTCCTTACTACAAAACTCATAATTTATCCGCAAAACACTCCTGCTCTCCGGCGGGAGTGTTTTGTTTTCCTTGCTATTTGTCTATATCTGTGATATAATCCGTTTCGGATAATGAATGGAGATTAAGATGAACAAACGCAATATGATTATAGGTCAGTCCGGCGGACCTACGGCTGTTATAAATTCAAGCCTCGCCGGAGCAATAGAATATGCATTCAAACAGGATGAAATAGGCAAAGTTTATGGTATGATTAACGGTATCCAAGGACTTTTAGAGGATAACCTCTATGACCTTACAGAGCGCTTTAACGGTAATCATGCCGACATCAAGAGACTTATGGTTACTCCTGCTATGTTCCTCGGTTCATGCCGATATAAGCTTTCAGGTGATGACGAGCTTGCGCTTATTGTAGAAAAGCTAAAAAAATATGACATCGGTTATTTCTTCTATATCGGTGGAAACGACTCTATGGACACCGTGTACAAACTTGCAGGCTACGCCAAAGAGCACGGCGAGGACATAAAAGTTGTCGGCATACCTAAGACTATAGACAATGACCTTGTCGGTATTGACCATTCACCCGGATTCGGTAGTGCCGCAAAGTATATATCCCTTGCAGTAAAAAATGTAAGTTATGATACAAGTATTTATAGCATAAAGAGTGTTCATATCATAGAGACTATGGGCAGAGATGCAGGCTGGCTTGCCGCATCTTCAGTGCTGGCACGTGACGGAAAAAATCTGGCACCGCACCTTATCTATTTACCTGAGGTGCCTTTCAGCACAGAACAATTTATCAGCGATATAAAGGAAAAGCTGTCCTGTTATAACTCCGTTATTGCTGTTGTCAGTGAGGGAATAAAGGATAAAAATGGCAATTATATCAGTGCAAATAATTCCGTTGTGGACAAATTCGGTCACTCTATGCTCAGCGGTGCAGGCGCGTATTTAAAGTCGCTCGTTGAGACGAAAGTCGGATGTAAAGTCCGTGCCTTAGAGCTCAGCGTTTTGCAGAGAAGTGCCGGACATACAGCCTCTCTTACGGATGTTGACGAGGCCTACAATCTCGGCGTCTATGCAGTAAAAGCTGCACTTAACGGCGAAACGGGTGTTTTCTCCACCCTTGTTAGAAAATCTAATGAACCTTATGTTGTGGATTACACTACTCAGGATATTGCCGTGGTTGCCAATCAGGAAAAAATTGTTCCGAGAGAATGGATAAATGATGCCGGTAACGATGTAACCACCGAAATGGTAGAGTACCTCAAGCCTCTTGTGAACGGAGTACCTATGCTTCCGTATATTGCCGGCTTGCCGGCTTATCTGGATATATCCCATCTCGATTCCCACCAACAAAATTACAAAGACTGAAAATAAAAAACAAGGTGTCGCTGTGCACCTTGTTTTTTCTCATATTCGTATTTATTTATGGCAGACAGTAAAAATTACTTTCCCATGCCGGTATATATTTACTGTGCCTAAAGTAGATTTTGTAGTCTTTGTTCATTTCCCATATTTTCAGCGGCAGAGCATACAAATCCTCGTTTCTGTGGTATGCACATACATATAGCTTAGGTTTTTGCTCCGTGATTGTTTTTTCACCGCCGCACAGCGCCTTCATTTCGCTTCCCTCAACATCCATTTTGATGAAATCGGCAGAAAAGTTCAGCGAGTCTATATCCGTCACCTTTACTGAATTTCCTTCGGCTGAGAGCTTTGAATTTCTACCTGCTTTGGCTGAAAATATCAGGGTGTCTTTTTTGTCCCAGGCACCCATATTAAGACAGGTAATGTTTTCTGATTTCTCGGTGTTGCGCACTAATTTTTTGTAGTTTTTAGCGTCCGGCTCGAGAGCGATAATGCTTTTGTATTTGCCGCCTGTTGCATTTAAAAATTCTTCTATTGTGTCGCCGTCATAAGCCCCCAAGTCCATTATGTTTTCATTTCCGTTCAACCGTAATATGTCGCTGTATATCTTATCTTTGTCGGCAAAGGTGTTTAGTAAATAGTCGATTTTTCCGCTGATTTTGTAGTTTATGATTGAGAGATAGACTCTCTTGCTTTCATCATCTGCCAAATGACTGTAAACATATTCGAATTTTTCATCGTTTTCTTTTACAAATTCTCTTGTGAACAGCCCTCCGCCTGCTACCGGCACATCAGGTGCGTATACAGTTCGCTCTTTTGCAATTTTCTCAATGTTCTTCAGTACATTGTCCAGCCTTGTTGCAAAGCACAGAACTACAATAAAATCATTGTATTCCTCACATACCTCACTGTATTTTTTTACCTTATAGCCCTTAAAGGAATGACCTCTTACAAATTCGTCACTTGCAAATATTCCCTCAGCTTTTATGCCGTTTTGCTCGAATTGGGACAGTATTTTTTCTGCTCCGAGTCCCATTCCGTACAGAAATATGGGCTTGTCCGCAACGGTCAACTGCTCCCATACATCTTTTTCATTTATTTTTTCTATCATTATCTTGCCTCGCTTTAGTTTGTGAGTATAATATAACACAAAATTTAACCTTTTTCAATTAACATAATACTTTACTTTGTGATAAAAATATTATATAATAATAAGTCAATGAAAATACTTTGGAGTGTGTATATTTTATGGCTAACGGAGGCTTGTTGGGATTGTTCAAAAGAGTGAGCAGTACCGAGTCCGAAATAAAAGAGCTATTGAACAGTGACGACAGCGTTATTGAACCGGGAATAAAAGAAATTATTGAGAATGTTCTTGATTTTAAAAATACAGAGGTCGGCGACATAATGACGCATCGCAGCGAGGTTGTTGCCGCAGAAGATACCGTATCATTGACCGATGTAGCCGCTGCCGCTATAAAGTACGGTTATTCCCGTATTCCTATTTATCACGAAAATTTGGACAACATTATCGGCATAGCTTATGCTAAAGATTTGCTTGTGTTTGTAGGCAAGACATTGACCGGCAACGAAAAGATAATAGATTATACCCGAAAGCCTATGCTTGTGCCGGAGACATTACCTTGTGCAAAGCTGCTTGCAAAAATGCAGGCTGACCAAATTCAGCTTGCCGTTGTGGTGGACGAATACGGCGGCACTTCAGGTATCGTCACTTTA
>URJF01000047.1 GCA_900548085.1 uncultured Oscillospiraceae bacterium
GATAGAGCTTACGCTTCTCTATACGCTTATTGTCCTTGATAACATTCACGGTAGCATTAGGTGCTACATATGCAATAATATTCAAGTCAAGGTCAATAAGCTCATTTATCTTAATAATATCTTTAGTATTATTTTTTTTAGACTTTGCGTTAGTTATGATAGCAACCTGACAGGATAATTTTCCTAAGCCAAGGACATCATATACTCTCATACCGTTGCCGGCAGGAATATGGTCGATGACATATCCGTTTTCGATAGAATCTATGTTCATTCTAAATTACCTCCCCATTTCAGCAATGTAATAATAAGAGCCATACGAACAAATTTTCCGTTAAGTGCCTGCTCAAAATACTTTGCTCTGGGGTCATCGTCAACCTCGGTAGCAATCTCATTCACTCTCGGCAGAGGATGCATTATTGTTAAATCCTTTTTAGCATTAGACAGCTTATCTAAATCAAGAATGAATGCGTCCTTATGCTTAAGATATTCTTCCTCGGAGAAAAATCTCTCACGTTGAATACGAGTCATATACAGCACATCCAAATCGGGCATAACTGCTTCCATCTTCTCAACCTGAACATACTTTGAACCTGCCGGCTCAAGTACATCGGTGATGATGTAATCGGGCACCTGCAATTCCTTGGGAGCGATAAGAACGAACTTGACATTTTTATATCTGCACATTGCTTTGATAAGAGAATGAACTGTTCTGCCGAATTTCAAATCACCGCAAAGTCCGACAGTAAGATTATCGAATGTACCCTTTTCTCTGTATATGGTGAGCAAATCCGTAAGAGTCTGAGTAGGGTGAGCGTGTCCGCCGTCACCGGCGTTGATTATAGGCACAAGCGACTTTGCGGCAGCAACTCTCGGAGCACCCTCAAGAGAGTGACGCATAGCGATAATATCTGCATAGCAAGACACCATGCGAACTGTATCTTCTACTGTTTCACCCTTAGATGCTGAGGTTGAGCTTGCCTCAGAAAAGCCGAGCACATGACCGCCCAATTCATACATAGCGGCAGTAAAAGAAAGTCTGGTACGAGTGCTTGGTTCAAAGAAAAGAGTAGCCAGCTTCTTGCCGTCACAAATGTGAGCATATTTTTTCTTATCCTTAATTATATCAAGGGCAAGATTTATTATTTCTTCAATTTCCTCTAAAGAAAGGTCTGTAGTATCTAATAAATTTCTCATACAACTGTCCTTCTTATAAAAATAAATTACAGAGTCATCCAAGACGGGTCGGATGGATTCTTGCGAAATGCAAGGAGCTTTTTGATATCGCTGTCTGTGATATAGCCTTCTTTAGCGGCAACCTCGGCAAGAACATCAAAATTAGAAAGTGAAACATTTTTTACATTAGCTTCTGCCAAACGGTCTATTCCCTTTTGGAGTCCGTAGGTAAATATAGATGCTATACCGAGCACCTCTGCACCTGCCTCACGGAGTACATCAACGACTTCCAATACACTGCCGCCGGTCGAGATAAGGTCCTCTATAACAACAACCTTTGTACCCGGCTCAAGTTTACCTTCAATCTGATTCTGTCTACCGTGGTCCTTGTGACCGGAGCGAACATAACCCATAGGCATATCGAGTATTGTGGCAGTAATCGCAGCGTGTGCAATACCCGCTGTGGAAGTACCCATCAGCGTTTCTGCCTCGGGATAATATTCTTTTACTATTTCTGCAAGTCCTGCCTCAACATTCTTGCGAACAGCAGGAGCAGAAAGTGTAAGTCTGTTGTCACAATAGATAGGTGATTTGATACCCGATGCCCATGTGAACGGATCCTCAGGCTTTAAGAATACAGCTTTTATAGAAAGCAAATCCTTAGCGATAGTTTCTTTAGTTATAGTCATAAGATAAATTCCTTTCTTATATAATCATCAATTTAATCAGCCGATAAATTCGCTGCAGCAACGCTCATAAGCTGCTACAGGATCGGGAGCGGCTGTAATCGGTCTGCCTACTACGATATAATCTGAGCCTATTTCTTTAGCTCTTGCAGGAGTAGTAACACGAACCTGATCGCCTACATCTCCGTCGGCAAATCTTACTCCGGGAGTAACGGTCATAAATGATTTTCCACAAGCGTCCTTTACCATACCTGCCTCAAGGGGTGAACATACTACGCCGTCGAGGCCAGCCTCTTTTGCATTCTGTGCATATTTTACGATTGTATCATTGATAGATGCGTTAATAAGCAGTTCCTTTTGCATACGCTCCTCACTGGTAGAAGTAAGCTGAGTAACAGCAATAAGCAACGGGCGTGTTCCATCGGGACGAGTCAGTCCCTCAAGAGCGGCTTTCATCATATCCACTGTGCCTGCGGCATGGAGATTTGTCATATCGACATCCAGCTTAGAAAGCACTGCCATAGATTTTTTTACGGTATTAGGAATATCGTGGAGTTTTAGGTCGAGGAAAATCTTGTGTCCTCTTTTCTTTATTTCTCGCACAATTTCAGGTCCTTCTGCATAAAACAACTCCATACCGATTTTAACAAAAGGCTTTTTGTCGGTAAACTTGTCGAGAAAATCAAAAGTTTCTTTTGCGCTTGCAAAATCGCAAGCAACGATAACATCTTTTCCCATCAATCAATCACTCCTATAATATCACTTAATTTATTTATTCCGAGAGCTTCGCACTCTTTTGGCAAAGTCTCGATTATATCCTTGCAGACATATGGATTAACAAGATTAGCGGCGCCTACCTGAACAGCAGTAGCACCTGCCATCATCATCTCAATAACATCCTTTGCGCTGCTGACTCCACCGCAGCCCATAACGGGAATGTTGCAAGCCTTAGAGACCTGATATACCATACGAACAGCTACAGGGAATATTGCATTACCGCTAAAGCCGCCCATTTTGTTAGCAATAACAGGCTGTCTCTTTTTCAAATCAATGCGCATACCGAGCATAGTGTTAATAAGGCAAATGCCGTCTGCACCTGCCTCCTCACAGGCTTTTGCGATGGAAACAATGTCGGTAACATTAGGCGACAACTTAATAAAAACCGGTTTAGCGGTAACTGCTTTAACTGCTCTCGTTACTTCTGCGGCGCACTGTGGATCTGTGCCAAAAGACATACCGCCGCCGTGAACATTGGGACACGACACATTGACCTCCAATATGCCCACCTGTTCCTCTTTGTCGAGAAGATTGCAGGTATAAGCGTAATCATCAACGCTAAAGCCGGAGACATTGGCAATAACTTTTTTGTTAAAATACTTTTTCATCTCAGGAAGCTCATGCTCGATAACATGATTAACACCGGGATTTTGGAGTCCCACGGCGTTTATCATACCGTTCCTGCACTCAGCAATACGAGGTGTAGGGTTGCCGAAACGAGCGTCCTTAGTAGTGCCCTTGAACGAAAAGGAGCCGAGAATATTTATATCATAAAAATCTTTGAACTCATTGCCGAATCCGAATGTACCGGAAGCAGGGACAACAGGATTGTCCATTTCCATTCCGGCGAGATTGACGGACAAATCTACCATATTATCTCCTCCTTTACCAAAACAGGACCGTCTTTGCAAATTCTCTTATTGCCATACTTAGTTTTGCAGGAGCATCCCATACAAGCACCAAAGCCACAGCCCATGCGTTCCTCAAAGCTGAATTGGCCGGAGGTTTCTGTAGCATTATATACAGCCTTAAACATAGGCAGAGGACCGCAGGTATAAAAGTAGTCGTATTCCAAATTTGCCATAGCATCTGTAACAAATCCCTTTACACCATAACTACCGTCAACAGTAGTAACATAAGTATCTGCGCCCAAAGCCTTAAACTCTTTTTCATAAAAAACTTCTGAGGCGGTATTAAATCCCAATACAACAGTTGGCTTTTGGCCGTCGGCAATAAGTGCCTTAGCCAAATTGTACATAGGCGGAACGCCTACTCCACCACCTATAAGCAGCGGCTTAGAAGACTTAGATATATCGTATCCATTGCCTAATCCTGTGAGAATGTCAAGAGACTCACCGGGCTGAATATCTTTCATTTGGGCAGTTCCCTCGCCTACGATTTTATATATGATTGTAATACTTTTTTCGTCAAAGTCACAAACAGAAATAGGTCTGCGCAAAAACTTACCGTCCAGCTTGATATTTATGAACTGGCCGGGGGCAGTAATGTACTGCGTGTCCCCTGCCAAAATCATTTTGTACACATCTTTAGTCAATGCTGTGTTGGACAACACCTTATAAATGTTTTGTTTATACATATAACTTCCTATTCTGCGTCAATAGTAGAAACGCCGAGAGTAATTTCTTCCAAAACATCCAACAATACCTTAACGGTATCCAGTGATGTAAACATAGTAACATTGTTATCAACAGCGGCACGGCGAATTTCGCTTCCGTCTGAATGGGAGTCGCCGGCGTTAATATCAATAGTGTTGATAACATATGCAATATGTCCCTGACGAAGAGCTTGCAAAATCTCATCGCTGTCATCGGCAGTCAGTTTATGTCTGACTCTTGTACGGATATTATGCTCTTTGAGATATTTTGCAGTACCTTCTGTTGCTTCAATGTTAAATCCGAGGTCATAAAAACGTTTGATAAGTGGCAATGCAGTAGGCTTATCCTGGTCTGCAATGGTAACAAGAACTGTGCCGTAGTTGGAAACGTGCATACCTGATGCCTGAATAGCCTTATATAATGCACGAGTAAGAGATTTATCGTATCCGATAGCCTCACCGGTAGACTTCATTTCAGGTGAAAGGTAAGTATCCATACCCTTAAGCTTGCTGAAAGAGAATGCAGGTGCTTTTACATACCAGCGCTTCTTTTCGGCAGGATATACCTGAGTATAGCCTTGTTCCTTAAGTGAATGGCCGAGAATAACCTGAGTAGCAATATGAGCCATAGGAACCGAAGTAGCCTTAGATAAGAACGGAACTGTACGAGAAGAACGAGGATTTACCTCAATGACATATACATCATCACCATCTGCTATGAACTGAATATTGTACAGTCCTACAATGCCGATAGCCTTGCCTAACTTTACTGTATAGTCTATAATCTTGTCCTTAACTGTCTGAGAAACGGAGAAGGTAGGATAGATTGAAATACTGTCGCCTGAGTGAACGCCTGTACGCTCAACGTGTTCCATAATTCCGGGGATAAATACATCCTCGCCGTCACATATAGCGTCAACCTCAAGCTCCTTGCCCATAATGTATTTATCAACAAGCACAGGCTGCTCAGTATTGATTTCTACAGCAGTCTGGAGATAGTGTCTAAGTGATTTTTCATTAGCAACAATCTGCATAGCTCTGCCGCCGAGAACAAAAGACGGTCTTACGAGTACAGGATAACCGATACTTTCGGCTACCTTTACGCCCTCCTCTATATCGGTTACGGCAAGTCCCTTAGGCTGAGGAATACCGAGCTCATTCATAACCTTTTCGAAAGAGTCTCTGTTTTCCGCTCTGTCGATAGCCTCTACATCAGTACCTATAATCGGTACACCGAGAGCATCCAAAGGCTCGGCAAGGTTGATAGCTGTTTGTCCGCCGAGGGAAACAACAATACCCAGTGGATTTTCGAGGGTAATAACATTCATTACATCCTCTACTGTAAGAGGTTCAAAATAGAGTTTGTCCGAAGTAGTGTAGTCTGTAGAAACAGTCTCAGGGTTATTGTTGATAATGATAGCCTCATATCCGGCGTCACGAATGGACCAAATAGCGTGAACAGTTGAGTAGTCGAACTCCACACCCTGACCGATACGAATAGGTCCTGAGCCGAGAACAATAATCTTTTTCTTTTCGCTGACTATGGACTCATTTTCTTCTTCATAAGTTGAGTAGAAATAAGGAACATAAGAGTCAAACTCACTGGCACAGGTATCTATCATCTTATATACAGGGAAAATATTGTTATCCTTGCGGAGCTTGAACACCTCTGCTTCTGTCAAATTCCAAACCTTACCAATAAACTTATCGGATACACCCATCTTTTTGGCATCCTTGAGAGTTTGAAGATCCATAGGATTAGCCTTGAGAGTAGACTCAAACTCAACAATATTCTTAAATTTCTCCAAGAACAACATATCAATCTTGGTAGCGTTGTAAATAAGGTTAAGGTCAACATTAAGGCGAATAAGCTGTGCTATGGCGAACATTCTGTCATCTGTGCCCACCTTGATATAATCGAGCAGCTTTTCGGCGGTATAGTCGTCGAACTTTTTGTTGTAAAGGTGGAAAACGCCGGTCTCAAGGGAACGAATAGCCTTAAGCAAGGACTCCTCCATAGTACGACCGATAGCCATAACCTCACCGGTAGCCTTCATCTGTGTATTGAGAGTATTGTTTGCATCTGCAAACTTATCAAATGGGAAGCGTGCAATCTTTGTTACTACATAGTCGAGAGTAGGTTCAAATGATGCAGGAGTATTGGCGATTTGAATCTCGTCAAGGTGCATACCTACGGCAATCTTAGCCGAAACACGAGCTATAGGGTATCCCGATGCTTTAGACGCAAGAGCTGACGAACGGGAAACTCTCGGGTTAACCTCAATAAGATAGTATTGGAAAGAGTGTGGGTCAAGTGCAAACTGCACATTACAGCCACCCTCAATCTTAAGCTCTCTGATGATGCGCAAAGCGGAATCACGAAGCATCTGGTATTCTTTGTTAGTCAGTGTCTGTGACGGAGCAACAACGACACTGTCTCCGGTATGTACGCCAACCGGATCAATGTTTTCCATATTACAGATAGTAATAGCAGTGTCATTAGCATCACGCATTACTTCATATTCAATTTCTTTATATCCCTTAATTGACTTTTCAACAAGAACTTGATGTACGGGAGACAGAGCAAGTGCGTTCTTCAGCATTTCTCGACACTCATCCTCATCGTCGGCAAATCCGCCGCCTGTGCCACCCAAAGTAAATGCAGGACGGAGAACGACAGGATAGCCGATATCCTCTGCAGCTTTGAGTCCTTCCTCGAGAGTATTAGCAATCTCAGAAGGCAAAACCGGCTCGCCGAGAGACTCACAAAGCTCTTTGAACAGCTCTCTGTCCTCTGCCCTCTCGATAGCCTCAAATTTTGTACCGAGGATTTCTACATCGCATTCCTTAAGTACGCCTTTTTTTGCAAGCTGTACAGCAAGGTTAAGACCGGTCTGACCGCCCAACGAAGGTAGAATCGCATCAGGTCTTTCGTGTCGAATGATACGAGCTACATATTCAAGATTAAGAGGCTCCATATATACCTTATCGGCAATGTCGGTATCGGTCATAATTGTGGCAGGGTTAGAGTTAATTAAAACTACCTCGTAGCCCTCCTCTCTCAGTGCGAGACAAGCCTGTGTGCCGGAGTAGTCAAACTCGGCAGCCTGTCCGATAACAATAGGACCTGAGCCAATAACTAATACTTTGTGTATATCCGTGCGTTTTGGCATATTATTCAGCCTCCTTTTCCATCAACGAAATAAATTTATCAAAAAGATATGTACTGTCCTGTGGACCGGGAGCAGATTCGGGATGATACTGTACAGAGAAAAGTTTATTCTCAACAGACTCTACACCCTCTGCGGTGTTATCTAAAAGATTTTTATGTGTCATAGTGAGCTCCGTACCCTGAAGTGAGTCAACATCTACAGCGTAGGAGTGGTTTTGTGAAGTAATCTCAATCTTGCCGGTCTCCAAATTCATAACCGGATGGTTACCGCCACGGTGTCCGAATTTCATCTTAAATGTCTTTGCACCCAACGCAAGAGAAATCATCTGATGTCCGAGGCAGATACCGAATATAGGAAGCTGTCCTTTAAGCTCTCGAACAACATTTATTACCGGCTGAACATCCTCAGGATTTCCCGGGCCGTTAGACAAGAACAGTCCGTCCGGCTGCATCTTCATAATTTCTTCTGCTGTGGTGTCATACGGTACTACGGTAACATTACAGCCCTTTTCGTTCAGCTTGCGGACGATATTCAGCTTTATGCCGCAATCAATCGCAACAACATCAAACTTATGGTTAGGTGTGCGAGAATACCAACGCTTTTTGCAGGACACTCGTGACACCATATCGGTAGGAATGGTATAGGCCTGAAGCTCAGCCATAGCCTCATCATAGTCCTTATGCGCATTACAAATCATAACTTTTTGGCTACCCTCGTCACGAATAATACGGGTAATCATACGAGTATCCACTCCGCTGATACCCGGAATATCATATTCGTCAAGGACTTCACCGAGAGTCTTTGTGTATCTAAAGTTAGATGGCAGGTCGTTATATTCTCTGACGATAAGACCGCCCATTGTGGGAACCTTTGTCTCATAATCCTCATCGGTCATACCGTAGTTGCCGATAAGAGGATACGTCATACATACCATCTGGTCGGTGTATGACGGGTCAGAAACTATTTCCTGGTAACCTACCATAGAGGTGTTGAACACGATTTCGTTGATAGACTGTTTATTTGAGCCAAAGCCGTAGCCATAAAACTCTTTTCCGTTTTCGAGTATTATTTTTTTATCATAAGGCTTCATACGCTACTTCTCCTTTGCATATAGTCAATATATTTTTTCCTGTAAGGTGCATACCCTCAAAAGGCGTAGCTCTGCCTTTTGATAAAAATTCTTCGGGGTTTACCGTCCATTCTTTGTTCAGGTCGAGCAATGCCAAATCAGCAACCTCGCCCTCTTTTATTTTGCCGCCCGGTAAAGAAAATATCTTCCGAGGATTGAGGCACATAAGTTCAATCAGCTTTTGGAGTGAAATCACCCCGTTTTTTACTAAACATGTATACATAACGCCGAATGCGGTCTCTAATCCTACCACACCCATAGCCGACTTTGCCAAGCCCTTTGACTTTTCTTCTGCGCTGTGGGGAGCGTGGTCAGTGGCAATAGCGTCTATTGTTCCGTCTATTAGTCCCTCAATGAGAGCCTGCCTGTCCTCTCTCGACCTGAGAGGTGGATTCATCTTAAATCTGCCGTCCTCCTGCAAATCTTCATCACAAAATACGAGATAATGCGGTCCGGTCTCACAAGTAACATTAACACCGTCTGCTTTTGCTTTGCGAATAATATCAACACTCTCTTTTGTGGAAATATGGCAGACATGATAATGAACGCCTGTTTTTTTGGCCAATTCACAATCTCTTGCAATCTGTTCGTACTCGCTGGCTGAACAAATACCCTTGTGTCCGTGAGCCTTACAATACTCACCGTCGTGGATATAGCCGCCACGGAGCAAATCATTCACCTCACAATGAGCGGAGATTACTTTATTTATTTTAGCACAACGCTCCATGGCTTGTAGCATATCCTCTTCACTCTGCACACCGGTGCCGTCATCTGAAAAGCCTACGGCTAAATCCTTTAAGCTGTCAAAATCCACAAGCTCTCCGCCGCCTTTTCTGCCCTTTGTTATAGAAGCGAAGGGGTAAACGCCGACAACAGCGTCACGGTCGATAATATCCTGCTCTACTTTTATATTTTCGACACAATCAGGCACAGGGTCAATATTCGGCATAGCACAAACTGCAGTATATCCGCCTGCCGCAGCAGCTTTGGTACCGGTCAGTATGCTCTCCTTATAAAAAAAACCGGGTTCTCTGAGATGTACATGAACATCAACAAAGCCCGGGACCAAATATTTATTCTGTGCATTGAAAACGCAATCGACTCCATCAGAAGAAATGGAGGTGCCGATAGTATGAATAAAAGAATTTTTGATAAGTATATCTAACTTGTCAAATCCTGCTCCCGTATAAACGAAAGCGTCTTTTACTAGAATAGTCATAATGCACGCCCTTTCTAGATGCTTATTATAAAATAAATCATGGCGATAGTCAATATAAAATATGTAGAAATAACTAATTTGTAATATATAAAAAATAGCAATAATAACAAAGACGGAGCTCCCACGGGAGTTCCGTCCGAATAGTTAAATAATATTGAATGCCTGGAACAAAAGAAGTGTGAGAAATACTGGAGCAACATATCTAATCATAACAGCATAGATACCTTTTCTGCCGAATTTTTCTCCGTTCTTTGTAACCTCGTCGATAATATATTTCGGCTTTGTAATCCAACCGAACAGGATACAGGTGAATACTGCAAGAAGCGGCATAAAGATATTATTGCTGACATAGTCCATAATATCAAGTATCTGTCCCACGGTACCGTTAGGCAAGGTCAGTTCAAAGTAGAACTTGTTATATCCGAGGCAAACGATAACACCGGCAACCACTGCATAAGCAAGTACAAGCAATGATGCCTTAAGACGAGACATATGATACTTGTCAATAATGCTTGATACAATAGCCTCCATAACCGACACAGAAGATGTAACAGCAGCAAAGGCAACCATTACAAAGAATGCCGCACCTATAACAGTACCTACGGTGCCCATATTTACAAATACCTTAGGCAAAGATACAAACATTAAGCCCGGGCCTGCCGACATACCGTCCTGTCCCATAAATACGAACACTGCCGGAACAATCATAAGACCTGCGAGCAAAGCAACTACAGTATCGAAAATCTCGATTTGGTTAATGCTCTTCATAAGATTATTCTTATCATCTACATATGAGCCATATGCGACCATAATACCCATGGAAACGCTTATAGAATAGAAAAGCTGTCCTGTGGCGTCCATAAGGATAATGAAAAATTCCTTGAGTGAAATGTTAGAAAAATTCGGTACCAAATACAGTGCCATGCCTTGAAGTCCTGTGCGGGTAACGCC
>URJF01000048.1 GCA_900548085.1 uncultured Oscillospiraceae bacterium
AGGAGGAAATTAAAAATGGCAGTACCAGCAAGAAGAACATCAAAAGCAAGAAAGAATAAGAGACGTTCAAGCGTTTGGAAGCTCAATGCACCTACACTTGTAAAATGCCCTAACTGTTCTGAGTACACAGTACCACATAAGGTTTGTGCTAACTGTGGCTACTACAATGGTGTAGAAGTAATCAGCAAGGACTAATATTTCGAGCATTTGGCGGCTTATTTAGCCGCCTTTCTTGTTATTTATACAGAAAGGAGACCGAATATATGTCAAAACCTGTTGTTGCTATCGTCGGCAGACCAAATGTAGGCAAATCAACTTTGTTTAATAAACTTATTGGTACAAGACTTTCTATCGTGGACGACAAGCCCGGTGTTACACGTGACAGAATCTATGGCGATTGCGAGTGGCTCGGTCATAATTTTTTATTGGTTGATACAGGCGGTATTGAACCTAATACCGATGATGTTATACTTTCACAAATGCGCTCACAGGCTGAAATTGCAATAGACACAGCGGATGTTATTGTACTCGTAACTGACCTTAGATGCGGCGTAGTTGCCACAGACCAAGAGGTAGCTAATATGCTCCAAAAGAGCGGCAAGCCGATTGTTCTTTGTGTTAATAAATGTGATACTATTGGCGCACCTGATCCCGAATTCTATGAGTTCTATAATTTAGGACTTGGAGATCCGTATCCTGTTTCATCTATTCACGGGTTAGGTACCGGTGATTTGCTCGATGAAATTATAAAATATTTTCCTGAAGATGCAGATGAAGATGAGCAGGATGAAGAAGTTATAAATGTTGCCATTATCGGAAAACCAAATGCAGGAAAATCCTCATTAGTCAACAAAATCAGCGGTACAGAGCGTGCAATCGTTTCTGACATTGCCGGAACAACAAGAGACACTACCGACACTTATATTGAAAATAAGTACGGAAAATTTAATTTCATTGATACAGCCGGTTTAAGAAGAAAAAGCCGAGTAAACGATAATATTGAAAAATACAGTATTATCAGAGCGAGAATGGCTGTGGAGAGAGCTAATGTATGCGTAATTATGATTGATGCTACAGAAGGCTTTACGGAGCAGGATTCAAAGGTAGCAGGTATCGCTATCGAGCAAGGCAAGGCTTGTATTATTGCAGTAAATAAATGGGATGCGGTAGAAAAAGACGGCAATACTATGAAAGAATTCAGAGAGAAGCTTGCTGTTGATTTTTCATTTATGTCATATGCACCAATCATCTTTATTTCTGCAAAAACAGGCCAAAGAATAGATAGATTGTTTGAGACAATAGTATTTGTTCACTCTCAAAATTCTATGCGCATTTCGACAGGAAAGCTCAATGAAGTTCTGTCGGTGGCTACTGCAAGAGTACAGCCACCGTCTGACAAAGGCAAACGACTGAAGATATTTTATATGACTCAGGCGTCTACAAGACCGCCTACATTCGTATTCTTCGTTAACAATGCAGAACTTTTCCATTTCTCTTATCAAAGATATTTAGAGAACCAAATCAGAGAAATATTTGGGCTTGACGGAACACCCGTTAGGTTTATTGTAAGAGAAAGGGGAGAGGGCCAAAAGTGACAAGTCAGTTGGTTATAAAATTTCTTATTGTCGCAGTTTTGTCTTACTTGCTCGGAAGTCTAAATTTCGGCGTTATATTGTCACGCATTGCCGGTAAGGGCAAGGACGATATCCGTGATCACGGCTCGGGTAATGCTGGCACAACAAATATGATGCGCTCTTACGGTAAGACAGCCGGTATTGCTACTATTGCCGGTGATATGCTAAAGGTCGTTGTCGCAATTGTTATTGCAACTAAAATTATAGAACCGTCTTTGCTTGATGATGTTTCTTTTATTGGTGGTAACGGCAAAATTATTCTCAAATCCTTTGCAGGATTGTTTTGTGTAATTGGTCATATTTTTCCTTGCTTCTTTAACTTTAAGGGCGGTAAAGGTGTTGCTACAAGCGGCGGTATGGTCTTTATGATTGATTGGCGAATAGCTTTGATTTTGCTCGCATTTTTTGCTGTGACTGTTTTGGTTACCAAATATGTAAGCTTAGGTTCAATTGTAATGGCTGTGCTTTATCCGGTCTTTATCTTTATATTTTATAAAGATATCGCTCTTACCTTGATATGTGTTGTTTTTACATTGATTGTTCTTATAGCGCATCACGAGAATATAAAAAGACTCTTTAGTCATACAGAAAGTAAAATAGGCGAAAAAAAAGAAAAGTCATCGTAAGATGACTTTTTTGTATCCTAATTTTTTTCGATATATATGCTAGTTGACGGAAATGCAAATGATGTACCATTATTTTCTACTATATCTTTTAGTTTGAGATTTATTTCGTCCATCAGTCTTAAATATTCATTTAAGTCAGGATTTGATGAATAGCAGGTGAGTCTGATTGTTATGGCAGAATCATCAAGCTTTGCAACATTAACTCTTAATGGTTCGTTCAATATCTCGTCATTACCCTTCAGATACTCATATATATCTTTTTTGCATTTGTCTATTACGGAATTTGGAGTTGAATACTCAACACCTATCTCTATGTCTATATAACGCTTTTCTATTCTTGATAAATTGACTATGGCGCTGTCAGCAAGCTTGGAATTAGGAACGGTTACGATGCTGTCCTCAAGAGTTTTAATTTTTGTTGAACGCATAGTTACATCTTCTACAAATCCCATTAGGTCGGGTGTCTGTATCATATCTCCTACAATAAAGGGCTTGTCGAATACTATTACAAAACCGCCGATTAGGTCAGCAACCGCCTCTTGCGCAGCTAGCGATACAGCCAATCCGCCTACGCCTATACCTGTGAGCAATCCGTTGATATTGTATCCTAATTCACTTATAACCATAACAACTGCAAAGGAAATAACTACAATTTTAAGTATGTTTGATATAAACTTTATAACCGTTGTGTTCATTTTGCTGTCTGCATTCTTCCCAAAATGAAACAGCAAAAACAGATTGTTAGAAAGATAATTCACCAAAGCCCAACATATAATCAAAATAACGACTATTTTGAATGTTTTAAGGATTGAGTTCTTTGGCAGGTTTATATATATCAAACAGAATATTCCTAATGCGAGGAAAAATGTTGATAGCGGTTTTAGCAGTGAATCAAACAGTGGTTGCCTGTATTCGTCTTTGTCTTTTAAAAATAGTTTTGAAAATATTGACAGCAGCAGTTTTGAAATTTTGTTTTTGAATATAGCAAGTAATATAAAAATTACGACACTTACTATCAGTGCAGTAAGTTTTTCGCCATTTTCAAATGTGGTCTCAAACCAATTTATTATGTTATTCATATGTATCGCTCCATAATATAAATTATATATTTTATACCATATTTTTGGTGTATCTTTGTGAATTTTACTTTAATTTGCGTTATTGTTTACAAATTGTTCATAAAATAAGCCCTAATAATTAAAATTACATATTGAATTTTCAATTCAATGATGTTATACTTAATCTATACTTGTAAGGAGGGGACTGCCTTGAGCAAAGAAACCAAATTAGCAAAAAAGCAAATGAAAGCCGAAAAGAAGGCTGTAAAACTCGAAAAGAAGCAGGCTGTCAAATATGATAAGCTTGTAAAGAAAATAAATAAAAAGAATGCAAAAGCAGAAGCAAAAGCACAAAAGAAGGGTAAGCCTTTCACTCCTGTTGCAATTCCTACGCAGGAAGAAGCATTTGCTGCTGTTGCAGAGAGCAAACCGAAGCAGATTATCAAACTTGTTATTTTGGTACTGCTCATTGTTTATGTTATCTACTTCTTGGTTATGTGGTTCCAGTATGTAGCGCCTGTTAAGAACGCTGCAGGAGATGAAGATAAAACAGCTGCTGCCGCTACATATGACAGATATAAAAATAAGCATAAGATTACCACTACACCTGACTACAGCGTTGACGCTGCCAAAGATTTGCTTAAGCAGGTACTCCACGATAATTGGCAGACTATAGGTTATGGTAGCGACCCATCTTCATCAGCTATCAATTACAGCGGTAATGTCGTTAATATCAACAATGCTGATTGTTACATATTCTCCGCAAGCGGCAAAAAATATGCTGTTGCAGTTAAACTTTCTGCAGTATATCTCGAAAAAAATGGTGAGTATGAACCTCTCACATTCCATGCTGACAACTATCTTGAGTTTGCCCAAGGTTCAAACAAATAATTGAATTTTAATAAGAGTCTCATTTGAGACTCTTATTTTTTTGCGTAAAAAAACCGATTACTAATGGTAATCGGTTTTTAAATAAACACTTAGTTTTTCAATGAATGCAGGGGAGCAGGAATCTTGCCGCCTCTGTTAATGAATTTGGTCGGTTGTTTGGTATTAACTTTCATAACAGGACCGCTGCCTAACAGACCGCCAAATTCAAGCTCGTCGCCAACATTTTTTCCTATTGCCGGAATGACTCTGACTGCAGTTGTTTTTCCGTTCACCATGCCAATAGCAGCTTCATCAGCAATTATACCGCTTATTACTTCAGGAGTGGTATCACCCGGGATAACAATCATATCAAGACCAACAGAGCATACAGCTGTCATTGCCTCTAATTTTTCTATACCCAATGCACCGCTTCTTGCTGCATTGATCATACCTGCATCCTCAGAAACAGGAATAAAAGCTCCGGAGAGACCGCCGACACTTGATGATGCCATAACGCCGCCTTTTTTTACTGCGTCGTTGAGCATTGCGAGACAAGCGGTTGTACCTGCACCGCCGCATTGTTCTAGACCAATTTCTTCGAGAATATGTGCTACTGAGTCACCTACAGCCGGTGTAGGTGCTAAGGATAGATCTACGATTCCAAAAGGTATGCCGAGTCTTTCACTTGCTACTGTGCCTACGAGTTGACCCATTCTTGTGATTTTGAATGCAGTCTTTTTGATAAGTTCTGCTATTTCATTGATAGAATAATCAGGGTGCTTTGATACAGCGGCTCTTACAACGCCCGGACCTGATACGCCGACATTGATAACACAGTCAGGTTCTGAAATGCCGTGGAATGCACCTGCCATGAACGGATTATCCTCAGGTGCGTTACAGAAAACAACAAGTTTGCCGGCAGCAATACATTGTTCGTCCTTTGTGAGCTCTGCCGCTTCTTTAACCTTTTGTCCCATAATCTTAACTGCGTCCATATTTATTCCGGCTTTTGTTGAGCCTATATTAACCGATGAACACAGATGTTCTGTTCTTGCGAGTGCTTCAGGAATTGAGTTAATAAGTTCAATATCTCCAGCAGCGAATCCTTTTTGTACAAGAGCACTATAGCCTCCGATGAAGTTCACTCCGATAGTTTGTGCCGCTTTTTCGAGAGTCAGTGCATATTTTACAGGATCACCGCCACTGATACCTGCAAGAATTGCAATAGGTGTAACGCTGACTCTTTTGTTAATGATAGGAATACCATATTCTTTTTCTATGTTATTGCCTGTCTCTACAAGTTTTTCTGCCTTTCTGCAAATTTTGTCATATACATTTTGACAAGATTTGTCAATATCACTGTCACCGCAATCAAGAAGTGATATACCCATAGTGGTAGTTCTGATATCAAGACATTCGTCCTGAATCATTTTTATCGTTTCTAATATATCATATGTATTTATCAATGCGCAGACCTCCTATATTCTATGCATTGAGTTAAAAATATCCTCGTGCATAGCGTGTATTGAAAGTTCGTTTTGTTCACCGTATTTTTCGAGACTGTCAGCGAATGTTGTGAAGTCAACACTTGCCTTTGATGTGTCAGCCATCATCATCATACAGAACATGTCCTGCAATACGCTTTGAGAAACATCAATAATGTTTACATTGCTTTCAGCGCATATGTTAGATACTTTAGCCAAAATGCCGACAGTGTCTTTGCCGACTACCGTAATTACACATTTCATTATAATTACCTCCAATCATAATATGTAGATTATACCAAAGGCAGGGATATTTTTCAATAAATCATATAAAATATATTTGAAAAAAATATATTTTATGGTAATATATATGCAGATAAGGAGATATATCTATGAAATATAAGAATATAATTGACACACACACACATTCCGACAATTCATTTGACGGTAATCATTCCTGTATGGAGTTGTGTGAGTGCGTAGTAAAAAAAAGCGGTGCAGGTATCGCTATTACCGACCACTGTGATATAGACGCAAAAAATTATGATTTCAGAGCTTTTTCAACAAATCAATTTGTACAGACCTATATGGCAAAAAAGGCTTTTGAGGGAAAGATTCTTGTGCTGCAAGGCATAGAATTAGGCCAGGGAATATATGAAAAAGAAAAAGCTATCGCCATAATGGATGAGTTCAATTATGATTACGTAATCGGCTCTATACATAATCTAAAAGATATGGAGGATTTCTTCTATCTTGACTATAAGCAATATGACATCCATGACTTGCTAAAAAGGTATTTTGAAGCTGAGCTTGAGCTTGCAGAGTGGAACAAAACCGATTCACTTGCGCATCTTACATATCCCCTTAGATATATTGTAGCAAGAGAACACATAAATGTTGATATCACAGATTACTTTGATATAATAGACGCTACATTTGAGACTTTAATAAAAAACGACAAGGCTCTTGAACTCAACACTTCGGGTTTGTTTATGGATATGAAGGATACACTTCCTAACAAGTCGTTGATTAAGAGATTTCACGATATGGGCGGCAAGTATGTGACTGTAGGTTCCGACGCTCATTATTGCGACAGAGTATGTCAGGGAATAGATACCGGCCTTGATATTCTTAAGGAATGCGGATATGATGAATTTACTATTTTTCAACACAGAGAGCCGGTACTCATACCGATAGAATAATGACGAGGAATAATATATGACCGTAAAAGTTAAGGCGTATGCTAAAATAAATTTAATGTTAGATATTGTTTCTACACGGACAGACGGTTATCATAATTTGTTTATGATTATGCAAAGCGTCGGCGTTTATGATACAGTAACGGTAAAGAGCACAAGTTCAAAAAAGATTACAATTACTTGTGACAAGGCGGACATACCGACTGATAAGAAAAATATTGCCTACAAGGCTGCTGAATCATTTTTCACTGCTACAAAAATACAAAACAAAGGTGTTTCAATTGATATAAAAAAGAAGATACCTCATGCCGCAGGACTTGCCGGCGGAAGTGCGGATGGTGCTGCCGTTATTGTGGCACTTAATAAGATTTACGGTACTCAACTTTCAAACGATGAATTATGTGATATCGGAGTTAAAGTAGGTGCTGATGTTCCGTTTTGCATTTGCGGCGGTACACTTTTGTCTCAGGGTATAGGCGATGTTCTCAATAAGGTTAAGCCTTTGAGAAAATGCTATATTTTGCTCGCTAAACCGGACTTCGGTGTAAACACGAGTTACGCTTATTCAATGTTCGATAAAAACGGAAAGGTGCACATTCCGGATAAACTCGGTATGCTGTATGCAATGCAGAGCAGAGATTTGACTCAAATCTGTTCAAAGATGGAAAATGTCTTTGAACAATTTATTGAAGTACCAAACAGAGTAACAATGAAAGAAATTATGCGCAAACACAATGCGTTAGGTGTTTGTATGAGCGGTTCCGGACCCACAGTGTTTGGTATTTACGAAAATAAATGCGATGCTGTTAAAGCAGCAAAGGAATTAAAACCATATTCCGCCGATTTATGTATTTGTACTCCGGTAAGTAAAGGCTGTAAGGCTGAAATAATTGAAGAATAAATTCTCGTCCTGCTTGATATTGATAGTAGGACGATATTATTTACTCACTGAATTGTAAATTATATATGAATAATGTAAACATATTATTAACAAACTATTGACCTATGTACTTTATAAGTATAAAATATTTGAAAGAAAAGGGGGATAATATGCTTAAATCAATGACCGGATTCGGCAGAGCTGTAGAAGAAATTGACGGCTATGTTATCACTGTCGAAATAAAATCAGTTAATCACAGATATTTTGATTTTTCATCTCGTATTCCGAGGCAGTATGGTTTTCTTGATGACAAATTAAAGTCTTATATAAATTCAAAAGTTTCTCGAGGCAAAGTAGAGTGCTATGTTTCCGTTGATGCATTAGATACCGAGGATGCCGCTGTTGTTATCAACAAGACTTTGGCTTCGGCTTACGTTAAAGCACTTAAGGAATTGTCAGAGGAATACAGTCTTAAGGAAGATTTCGGTACTGCGTTTGTTAGCCGTTTGCCTGATGTTTTTGTTCTAAAAAAAGCTGATGAGGACGAGGAAAAGATTTGGCAGCTTGTAAAATCTGTTACCGATGAGGCTATAGAAAAATTCATCCAAATGAGAGCTGTTGAAGGTGCAAAAATGAAAGAAGATGTTGCATCAAGAGCCGAATATATTTTGGATTGTGTTTCTTTTATCGAAGAAAGAAGTCCACAAACTATAAAGGAATATAATGATAAGCTTGTTGAGCGTGTACATGAGATTATCGGAGATGTTTCGCTTGATGAACAGAGAATTATTCAAGAAATTGCCATCTATGCTGATAAGGTTGCTGTTGCTGAAGAAACAGTCAGACTTCGTTCACATATTGCTCAACTTAAGACTTTCTTGGAAAGTGAAGAACCAATCGGCAGAAAGATGGATTTCTTGGTGCAGGAAATAAATCGTGAAACAAATACAATCGGTTCCAAGGCTAATGATGTTGAGATAGCTCGAAAGGTTGTTGATATCAAGGCCGAGGTTGAAAAAATCAGAGAACAAATACAAAATATTGAATAAACGGGAGTTAGTATGAACTTAGTTAATATCGGTTTTGGCAATTTGGTAAATGCGGACAGAATCGTATCTATAGTTTCTCCTGATTCTGCTCCCATAAAAAGAATTGTGCAAACCGGCAAAGAGCGTTGCTCTCTTATAGACGCAACTCACGGAAGAAAGACAATGAGCGTTATTATTACTGACAGTGATAACGTCATTCTCAGCTATTTGGACTTGAAACAAATAGCTCAAAAGTTTGGTCAGGAGGTGCAGGATGGAGAATAAAAAAGGACTTCTTGTTATTCTGTCTGCACCCAGCGGATGTGGAAAAGATACTTTGTTTAAAGAAATTTGCAAAACCCGTAATGATTGTGTCGAGTCGGTTTCAGCAACGACACGTGCCCCTCGTGAGGGCGAAGTCGAGGGCGTAAATTATTTCTTCAAAACAGAAGATGAATTCCGCAAAATGATAGATAATGATGGGCTGCTTGAATATGCAAGATATAACAACTGCTATTATGGTACACCGGTAGACGGTGTAGAAAAAGCTATTAAAGACGGCAAAGTTTGCTTTTTGATTATTGAGGTGCAGGGGGCACAGAGCATAATGAAAATGCGTCCCGATTGCGTTTCTATTTTCTTGCTTCCACCGAGTATGGAAGTGCTTGAGAGAAGACTTCACAGGAGAGAGACTAATGATCCCGAAGATATAAAGAGGCGTTTAGCTCTCGCAGAATACGAAATTGAGCTGTCTTCACTTTATAAGTATAAGGTGGTTAATGATGATTTGAATGATGCCGTAAATAAGGTGTCCGAAATCATAGACAAAGAACTTGAATTAAAAAATAAAAATGATCAAATGTGATCAGAAAGGCGAATATTATGTTTAATCCAGATTTAAAGAAAATGTTAAAGAATGTAAACAGCAGATACAGTCTTGTTGTCGGTACTGCTAAGAGAGCGAGAGAAATCCGTGATGAAGCTATTCTTAATGATGAAAAGCTTGATCGTAAGACCGTGTCTATCGCAATTGAAGAAATTTACGACGGCAAATATATTATCGAAGAGCCGGATGAAATTGTTGATAAAAAATGATTAAAGCTGTTGCAACTGTAGCGGTTGATAATACTTTTTTCAGTTTTGACACTGATTATACTTATCTCATACCCAATGAGTTTGCTGAAAAAATAAAACTCGGTGATTGGGTTTCTGTTCCTTTTGGAAAAGGTAATAAGCTCAGAGACGGCATAGTCGTAAACCTCTATGAGAAAGATGTAACTGATGATGAGCTTAAATCAATATATGAGATTAAGAATAATGTACTATCTGTTGAGGCTGTTAAATTAGCTTCGTGGCTTAAAGAACGCTGTTTTTGTACCACATATGATTGTCTTAAGCAAATGCTTCCTAGGGGTTTTAACAAAATCGGTTCAAAGGTTCAGCGTATGGTAAGACTTAATGATGATGTGGAGTCACCAAAGTTGACGCCAAAGCAAAAAATTGTATTCGATTTGTTGTCTGATGTCGGTGCCGCCGGTGCTAATGAAATTTGTGAGTTTTGCAGTGTCGGTATCGGTGTTCTAAAGACTATGGAAAAGCACGGCATTATTACTTTCTACGAAAAAGAAGTGTACCGCAATCCATATGCTGACAAATCCGCTTGTAACCAAGAATCAATAGAGCTTTCCGAACAGCAAAACTCTGCTTATGAGACGTACAAAAAGATGCTTACCGGCGGCGGACAAGGTTTATTGTTCGGTGTTACGGGAAGTGGAAAAACACAGGTATA
>URJF01000049.1 GCA_900548085.1 uncultured Oscillospiraceae bacterium
GTAATAATACCCGAAGACATTTCGCCCACAAAGGCGGGAATACCGACCTGACAAGAAGAAATAAGGCGTTTTATACTCGGTACACAAGGCTTGATTTTTACATTGCTGCGCTTTGAGAACAAGTGGATGGAGCATATTGTGATGCCGAGGACCGGTGAAAGAACTGTAGCCAATGCCGCACCCTTCATTCCCATCTTGAGTGGGAACATAAGCACATAGTCGAACACGATATTAAAAAGACTGCTGGACAATGTGGCAATCATAGCCACTGTGGGTGCACCGTCATTACGCACATAAGTATTGGCAACATAGTTCCACA
Organism: uncultured Oscillospiraceae bacterium; assembly: GCA_900548085.1. Taxonomy (GTDB): domain Bacteria; phylum Bacillota; class Clostridia; order Oscillospirales; family Acutalibacteraceae; genus Eubacterium_R. The sequence continues at coordinate 320 of URJF01000049.1, forward strand.
TAAATATCGGACCAAAGCACATAAAGATACGGGTATAATCCCTGCCGGTCTCCACTATAGTGCTGTCTGCGCCCAACAAAGTCAAAAGTTTTTCCGGAGCAAATATGCCAATAAAGGTGAATACTAAGCCTAATACGGCAGTAAAGAACAGTGCATTAAACAAATATGAATCGGCGCTGCTGTCGCCCCTCGCCTTTAGAACACTGTGGCGAATGGCAGAACCGACACCCACCATAGAGCCTATGGCAAATATCAAATTATACAGCGGCAAAACGAGATTGAGAGCGGTAAGTCCGTTGGCGCCCTCCGCCTTTGCAATAAAAAATGAATCCGCAATGATATAGCATGACATACCCACCATACCCAAAATATTTAGTGATACATATTTTGCAAATTGCTTTTTTACATTCATAAAAAAATCTCCATAAAAAAAGCATTCGGTACTTATCTTCATAGACCTAACGATAAGCACACGAACGCATAACGTTCACTACCCGGTGGCAGTGATACTAATATATCAAATTAAGATTTTATTGTCAACAGATTTAATGTCAAATAAATTTAACATTAAAGAGTAATATAGTAGAGGCAAATATCCTCATATTCTCCACTGTCTAATCTAAATCTCTTTGGCAAATATTACACTATCCGGAACTGTAATATACAACTTATTCTGCTAAAAAATGTGTTATATTATCTCTTGTTCAATATTATCGAAAATAGGATCATTAAAAAAATCTCTGATAGAAATTTCGAGTCCGTCGCAAATTTTTTGGAGGGACACAACACCGGGATTTTTGCTCTTTGTATTGAGCATACTGTAAATTGTTGAAGGATTCACTCCGCTGATATTGCCCAAAGCATTTATGGCAATATTCCGTTCCTTACAGAGATTTATTATTCGCTGTGCGACTGCCTCTTTTATTTTCATAACTATCAACCTTATATATTTGATAGTAAAATTGTATATGAATTTGGGATATATCGTGTGGGATATATCCCAAATTAACTCTTGACTTTTGGGATTTTACAGTGTAGAATAGAAATATAATCAGTTGTGGCTGATAAAACAGAGAAACCTGTTCCCATTCCGAACACAGCAGTAAAGCTCTTGCATATTTTTTGTGCAAGGGCATTTTTTATACCAAAAAAGAGGAAGAAACAATGAAAGACAATCTAAAGTATATGATTAGGAATTGGATGGCATGGGACAAAAAGAGTCTTATATTTTTTGCGGTGCGTGTGCCTGCACTGGTGTTTCAACCCATTGTGACGGCATACATCCCCAAGGCAATGATAGACTGCATAACAGAAGGGGTAACCACAAAAAAGCTGATTGAGATAATAGCACTGCTGAGCCTGCTGCTGACACTGACGATATGGCTGGACCCTTTTATGCAGGAGCTTGTGAGAGGCGGTGCAAGGATAGTGCGAATGAGGTACGCTGTAGCCGCCTTCAGAAAAAGCCTAAACACCGACTATGTTAATATTGAGAGTTTAGAAAAAAGAGAAGTACAAAAGAGAGCTGAGGATTTCTACAACGCAAGGTGGTCCGGCGGTGCAAATTTTATAGATATGCTAAACTACTTTTGCGTGGCAATAGTGGGTGTAATATCCTCTTGTGCGCTGATATACAAGTTAAACGCAGCTATGATTTTGTTGATAGCAGTCACCTGTGGAATAGAATTTTTTATTCAGCATACACTGACGAAAAAGCGTCGTGAAAATCTCAATGCAAAAACCGAACCGAACAACAGATTCAACTATTTCTACAAACTGTGCAAGGACGGAAAATCAGCTAAAGACATAAAAATCTATGGGTTTAAGGATTATTTCATAAAAGCACTTGCAAAATCACTGTATGATATAGAAAAAATATATGCAAAATACACTCATCAGTGCATAGCCTCGGACGGTATATCCGCATTGCTGAATGCTGCTCGTGAATCGGTGGCATATATCTATTTAGTATACCTCGTAACAAAGAGTAGACTGTCGGTATCGGATTTTATCTTCTACTTTGGTATTATCACAGGATTTTCTAACTGGGTAATCAGCTTGGGCTACTCAGTGAACCAAATAGAAATGTGCTGTAACGAATGTGCAGAATACAGAAAATATATAGAAGAAAAAGACACATCCGACGATGGTACTGCCTTACAAAGTAAATGTGTAGAAAGCATTGAATTTTGCAATGTGTCATACAAATACCTCTCCTCCCAGACACCTACTCTAAAGAATATAAACATCAAATTCGGCGGCAATGAAAATGTAGCAATAGTAGGTGAAAACGGAGCTGGCAAAACTACTCTGATAAAACTGTTGTGTGGTCTGTACTCCCCTACCGACGGCAAAATTTTGCTGAACGACACAGACACGGCGGGAATAGCAAAAAACAGCTATTTCGATTTGTTCTCGGTAATATTTCAGGACTATCGATTTTTGCCTATGACGATTCAGCAAAACATAACTGCTTCGTCTGAATATGACAGAGGCAAACTGTATGCCGCCTTTGAGCAAGCCGGCATACTCGAAAAAATCAACTCTTTGCCCCAAAAGGAAAACAGCCTGATGGACAGAGAGGTGTATAAAGATGCGGTGGATTTTTCAGGTGGAGAAAAGCAAAAGCTGCTACTGTCTAAGGCAGTGTACAAGGATGCTCCGATACTTGTTTTGGATGAGCCGACGGCGGCTCTTGATCCAATAGCAGAGAATGAGCTGTACCTAAAGTACAACGAATTAACAAAAAACAAGCTGTCCTTCTTCATCTCTCACAGACTGTCATCTACTCGATTTTGCGACAGGATACTTTTTTTATCCGACGGCAAAATAGCGGAGGAAGGAACCCACGAGGAGCTTATGGCAAAGAAGGGAAAATACTACAAAATGTACCAAATCCAAAGCTATTATTACAAGGAGCAGGAGGCGTCGGTGAATGAGTAATATAAAATTTGTATTCAAAATGTATCGTGAAATTTTCAGTCTCGACAAAAAGATAGAGCCTATCGCCTTTTTTAACGCAATAATTACAGCGGCAAGACCCTTTGTAAACATATATTTTACGGCAAAAATAATAAAACTGCTGACTGACGGAGCAACCTTTCGCAATGTATTGGTGTACATAATTACGGCTGTAGTGCTAAATTTTGCACTTAAATACAGCGGTGAGTATTTGGATAACTGCTATCAAGTACACTCAAGTATGCTCTACGGACGAGAAAACTACAAAATGGCAAAAAAGATATTCTCCATAGATTATGAAAAGCTGGAGGAAAACCACTTTAGAGAGACGATACATAAGCACGAAGAAGCAGGCGCAAGCAGATGGGCACGCTTTTCCTACTTTATGTGGACAAGTACAGTGTTCGTCAGCGGCTTGTTCACTGTGGCAGTATCGATAATAATGATATTGCCGCTTTTAAAAATCGGATTTACAAAGACGGGAGACACATTTTTTGAAAGACCGATATTCCTGATACTGCTAGTGGTAACAATCGTGCTTATGGCAGTAGTTATGGGGCTGATAGCTGTCAAGATGAACAAGTCGTATTTGGAGGCTAACGAGGCGTATGCAACACTGGACAGACTGTTCTACTCGCTGATAGATATATTCGACGACTACAAAACAGGCAAAGAAATACGGCTCTACAAAGAGCAGAACCTAATAGACAGCATAGCAACTAAGAAGATACTGACTGACGGTGAAAAAACGCTGAAGCAAATATCGATGCGTACAGCAAAAACAAGCTCTATAGTGGCAGTTATGGGTGCGACAGTAGCTTTCGGCGTATATGTATTCATTGGAGTAAAGGGCAACTTAGGGTTGTTCGACATAGGCTCTCTGGTAATGTACTGCGGCGCATTCATGCAGATAGTGAATGGTGTTATGCAAATAGCAAACACTCTGGGCAAGCTGGCAGAAATCATACCGCTTGCAAAAGTTTATTTTGAGATAATCGAGAGCAAAAGTCACAAAACATACGGAGATAAGAAAATGAATCTGTCGGGTGGATTCAAAATTGAATTCAACAATGTTTCATTTAAGTATCCCAATGCAAAAAACTATGCACTGCAAAATGTTAATCTCAAAATCAACAACGGAGAGCACTTTGCTGTAGTAGGAAAAAACGGCAGCGGAAAAACCACTTTTATAAAACTGATGTGTCGGCTCTATGATGTAACTGACGGTGAAATACTGATAAACGGAAACAATATAAAAGAATATACCGAGGACAGCATACAAAAATTATATTCGGTAGTATTTCAAGATTTTCAAATTTTTTCAATATCTGTAAAGGACAACATTTGTGCCGATGGCAATTTTGACAAAGACAGATTGTATGATTGCCTAAAAAATGCAAGCATTGACGAAAGAGTAGCACAAATGCCACACAAGGAAAATACTCATCTGTACAAGGATATAGACCGAGACGGTGTGGAAATATCCGGCGGGGAGTCTCAAAAGTTAGCATTGGCACGAGCACTGTACAAAAATGCACCGACAGTAATTTTGGACGAGCCTACGGCGGCACTTGATCCTATAGCAGAGAATGAGATATACAGCCGATTCAACTCATTTGTAGAAAATAAAACGGCAATCTATATATCTCACAGACTGTCGAGCTGTGTATTCTGCGACAGAGTGGCAGTGTTCGACAAGTCCCGTTTGGTTGAGGTAGGGACTCACAAAGAACTGCTGAGCAAAAACGGACAATACAGCAAACTATGGACTGCGCAGGCAAAATACTATATAAGCTGAAAACAAAAAAGTTGACTGACACAAATCAGTCAACTTTTTGTTTTAATCATTATTTCTTTTGGGCCTTCTTTACCTTACTGTCCTTGTTAATAAATATCTTTTGCTTACAGGACTTTAGGCTGTTGCCGGTTATATTGGTAACCTTGCTTTTTCCGCCTACATAGATACCTCTTTTTTTGCAGGAGGATACCTTATTCTTTTGGATATTTTTTACGGTACTTTTGTCCCAAATATGAATACCGTTGATGTTACACTTTGATACAGTATTTGAAAGAATATTCGATGCAGTGGATTTTTCTATAGAAATGCCGTATTTTTTGCAGACAGTAATTTTGTTGTCGGTAATTTTGCCGGCTGATGCAGACTGAACATAGATTCCGTTTACGTATCCGCCCGAAATTGTATTTTTCTTAGCAGTAACACTTTTACAACCGTTGCGAATATTTATGCCGTAAAAATTAACCTTCTTAACCTTACCCTTAAAGGTAAGTTTGTTGCCGGAAACAGAGGCATTGCGAACATCGTCGAGCCTAATTCCCTGTCCGTTGCCGGAAACGGTATTGCCGCTGATTGTAACCCCTGTAACATAGTAGTTACCCTTTGGCAGACTGTCGCCGCTCTTATATGCTTTGGAAGCATTATAGCCGTTTAGCCAAATTCCGCCTGTATCATACTTGGCATAAGCATCAGTGCCGCTGAGAGAAATCTTATTGTTCTTAATAACAATCTTCATATCGGAAGGTTTCACATATTTAGACGAGGTCTTTGTGGTTACACCACCCTGCTTAGCCAATGTTGAGGCAAGGAATGTATCTTGTCCGCTGAACACGCCGCCAAACACAGAAATTCCACGAGGTGATGCGGTAACGGTATTTCCCGAAATTGTGCAGCCTCTCACATAAAGCAGTTGAACTGCACAGCTTTTCATTTTGTTAAAAGTATTGTTGGTAATCTTAATGTTGGTAATAGGATTATTAAGAACAGCCGTATGACTGCCGATAGCACGAGGCACATTAGTGAAAGTACACTTGTTGACGGTAACATTCTTAATAGGCAAATCCTGATACTTATACTGTTTGAAATGCTTATTTTCCAAAATATCGAGCTGGATAGATTCATAAGTTTTTGCATTACCATTAAGGCTTTGATTACTAAAATTACAACGATCTATAGTCAAACCGTCTACACCCGCTATTTCAATAATATGAGCCTTCACATTTTGAAATGTTGCATTTTTGATTACAACATTTTTCGCATGGGCAAATTTCATAAGTGTATTAACACCATTTTTCTCATCCCATGTACCGCCGTCAACCGTAAGATTTTTGAAATAATAACCAGTGTGGTTATCACTTGTTAATCCACATCTAACCATATTGGCAGTTGAACCGGAAACTCTGTAAAATTTTGCACCACGAGCATAAAGATATGTATTATTATAAAATTTCAGGGCAGTTTTCAGTCTGTAGGTACCTGGCTTTACTACGATCTTGTAAGGCAATGACGAGGTTGCTTTATTCTTTGCTGTATCAAAAGCATCGAACAAATCATCTACGCTATCAGCCTTAATAACATAGTAGCCGTCGCTGTTCTTTCCGCTTTTTACAGTGTCATAGTAGCTGTCTGCCGCAAATACCGACGCTGAAAAAGATAATGATGCTGCAACTATAATCACGGACAGGAATATACTGAACAATTTTTTCATAAATTTCTCCTTATGGTAAATCTCATTTAGTATGCTCATCTAATGTCAAATAATATGAGGGCAAAAAGTGCTCCGAAAAATATTTGACTTCATCCAATTCTATCTCTTTTATTTTCTGTTCCTGTGTCTTTAGGGCTATTTCAAACTCTTTGTTGCCCATTCTGTTTTCTTCGATACATTTTATGAGGGCACTGATTTTGTCGGCTGCTTTTACAAGTTTCCACAAATCCTTATCCGCTTCCTTATGGTCGAAGAAAGGCTCATAATCATCCCTAAACTCATCGGGCAACATGGCAAGCAGACGATGACCTGCCGTCTTTTCTATATCCTTATAGACATTTTTTATCTCATCGTTATAGTACTTGACGGGAGTAGGCATATCACCGGTTATTACCTCTGTGGTATCGTGATACAGTGCAAGCAGCGCAACTCTGTTCTCATCATAGTTCTTATTGAACTTTTTGTTACCTATGAGAGCGAGAGCGTGAGCAATAACAGCAACGCTGTGACTGTGTTCTGCAATATTTTCCTTAGAGGTATTCTGCATAAGTGCCCAGCGGTCAATCAAATTCATACGATTGACCATAGCAAAAAAGTTATAGCAGTCGCTCATATTATTCCTCCGTCTCAGCAATGTTAATGCCAAGCTCGCTGAGCTGAATGTCATCAATGTAAGACGGTGCACCACTCATAAGCTCAGATGCGTTCTGAACCTTAGGGAATGCAATAACATCACGGAGTGAGTCTGCACCGCAAATGAGCATGGCAAGACGGTCGAGACCGATACCCATACCACCGTGAGGCGGTGCTGCATAGTGGTACGCATCAACAAGGAATCCGAATTTTGCGTCAATCTCCTCCTGCTCCATACCAAGCAACTCAAACATTTTTGTCTGCAAGTCACAATCTGTGATTCTCATAGAGCCTGATGAAAGTTCTGTACCGTTAAGCACAAGGTCGAAAGCCTCTGCCTTGACCTTAGACTTGTCTGTATCCAAATACTGAATACTCTCCTCCATAGGCATAGTAAACGGATGGTGAGCGGCAACCCACTCGCCTGTTTCTTCATCGAGTTCAAAGAATGGCATCTCTGTAATCCAAAGGAAATTCCACTTACCCTCGGGTATAAGATCAAGTTTCTTAGCAACCATAAGACGAAGTGCGCCCATAATGGTGAGAGCCTTTCGTGTTTTGTCAGATACAATAAACACAACATCGCCCTGCTCTGCGCCCAGAGTATCGAGGAGAACATTGAGCTCGCCGTCCTTGAGAAATTTGTTAAACGAACAATTAGGCTCAGCGTCTGCCCATCTAATGTATGCGAGACCGCCTGCACCTATTCCTCTTGCGTGCTCAGTGAGCTTGTCTATCTTCTTACGAGTATATTTTTGTGCGGCATTTTTGGCAACAATGGCCTTAACGGAACCGCCGTTTTCGATAGCATTCTTAAATACAACAAAATCAGTGGAGCCTGCCCAGTCTGAAATATCGTTAATAAGCATATCAAAACGAGTATCCGGCTTGTCGGAGCCGTACTTGTTCATAGCATCTGCAAATGTCATACGAGGTAGCTTTTCGGGCACATCAACATTTATTGTCTCTTTCATCAACTTAGAGATAAAGCCCTCAGCCATACTCATAATGTCGTCACAATCCACAAATGACATCTCCAGGTCAATCTGTGTAAACTCAGGCTGACGGTCGGCTCTCAAATCTTCATCACGGAAGCAGCGAGCAAGCTGAATATATCTGTCAAATCCGGCTATCATAGTCAGCTGCTTATAAATCTGCGGAGACTGCGGAAGTGCATAGAACTTTCCGTTATGTACACGAGACGGAACAACATAGTCTCTTGCGCCCTCAGGAGTAGACTTAATCATCATAGGAGTCTCAATCTCGATAAAGTCATTAGCATAAAAATAATCTCTTGCTATCTTAGCAATCTTATGGCGCATAAGAATATTTTTAGTCAATTTTTCGTTGCGGAGATTAAGATAGCGATACTTGAGAGTAACATCATCGCCTACCTTTTCACTCTTTTCTATCTCAAAAGGAGGAGTATCTGCCTTTGACACAATGCGAAAATCAGTAACGATAACTTCAATTTCGCCTGTAGGAATGTCCTTGTTTTTGCTCTCTCGCTCTGCGACTGTACCTACAGCAGCAACAACATACTCACTGCGAACCGACTGAGCTTTGGCAAAAATCTCTCTGTCTGTTTGGTCGTTAAAGGAAAGCTGAATAATACCTGTTCTGTCACGCAGGTCAATAAAGATAAGATTGCCCAAATCTCTCTGACGCTGAACCCAACCGAAAACGGTAACGGTCTCTCCTACATTATTTATATCAAAATTAGCACAATAATTTGTGCGCTTAAGTCCCTTTATTGAATCACTCATCATCATTTCCTCCTAAGAACATAGACTTAAAATCAAAGGCCTCGCCGTTAATTTCCAAATCCTTGAGCTGTTCTTCCATACTGATATCATAGAATCCGGACACAAAGGTAGTAAGGTTAATATCCTTTGTATCACCGGTAGCCATATTTTTCAGCTTAGCAGTGCCGTTATCAACCTCATTATCACCGATAACGACATTGAATTTTGCACCCAGCTTGTCGGCATATTTCATCTGTGCACGAAGTGAACGGCCGTTCAAATCATACAGAACGGAAAATCCCTCGTCACGCATATCCTTAGCAATTTCTACTGCCTTGAGCACTGCCTTTTCGCCCATTGCAACTATGAAAAGGTCAGGCTTTTCTTCATCAGGATAAGGGCAGTTCTGTGCGTCCATAACCAATTTAAGTCTCTCAAGTCCCATAGCGAAGCCGAGAGATGGTGTAGACTGACCGCCAAGTTCCTGAATAAGCCCATCATATCTTCCACCGCCGCAAACTGTGCCCTGTGCACCAATAGAATCGGAAACAAACTCAAAAACTGTCTTAGTGTAATAATCCAAGCCACGAACAATCTGCGGATTAACCACATACTCAATATTCATAGCATCGAGATATTTTTTTACTGTATCAAAATGTTCCCTGCACTCGTCGCAAAGATAGTCCAGCACAACGGGAGCTCCCTGTGCAATCTCGTGGCAAACGGGACTCTTGCAGTCAAGAATACGCATCGGGTTGCGGTCGAGTCTGTCACGGCAAGTGTCGCAGAGCCCGTCCTTTCTCGATTCAAAATATTCTTTCAGTGCCTTGTGATATTCTGCTCGGCAGGTAGGACAACCAATAGAATTAAGCTCAAGGTGCAAATCCTTTACCTCAAGTTCATCAAATACCTGCTTAGCAAGAGAAATCATCTCGGCATCAGCAAGTGGCGAGGAAGCACCGAAACATTCGATACCGAACTGGTGGAACTCACGCAATCTGCCGGCCTGTGGTTTTTCGTATCTGTAGCAAGAGGTAAGATAGCATATCTTTTGGGGCAACGCCTCATTAGAAAG
>URJF01000050.1 GCA_900548085.1 uncultured Oscillospiraceae bacterium
AAATAATATAGAAAAAGTGAGGTAATATTATGAGCATATCTAACAGTGATTATTCTAAAATGACAGACAAAGCAAGTCCGCACTCGCCAAAGCTTTTGAACAGTGTAAAAGCGTTCGTATTCGGCGGTGGAATATGCCTGTTCGGTCAACTGATTAACGGACTGTTTCAGTCATTGGGAATGAACGAGGAGCAAGTAAAGCTCGCCACTCCGTCAACGGTAATCATAATCACCGCAATACTGACCGGAATAGGTGTTTATGACAAAATTGCCCGTCACGCCGGAGCCGGTGCATTTGTACCAATATCGGGGTTTGCAAATTCTGTTGTATCCCCCGCTCTGGAATTTCAGCACGAAGGTCTTGTGCTAGGCACAGCTGCCCAAATGTTCTCTATAGCAGGGCCTGTGCTGGTGTACGGTACTGCATCTGCATCGCTGTACGGACTGATAGCCTTTATTTTTAAACTGTACTAAATGTGGTTCTCGTATCTTTCAGCAGTGATGATACCGTCGTTTACATTCAGCTTGCAGATACGGGCATTGCGTGCGTCAAAGGCACTTTCGCCTATATCATCGTAATCTCTCGCATGATAAACGGCGTACCACTGACCGTCCTCTTTTATCATAGAATGATGTCCTGTGCCCTCCTCAAAATCATTTGCGGCAATAACAGGGTGGTAGGTATTGGCGTCAGGATATTTTTCAAACTTAATCTTGGTCAAATCGGTTTCGTCGGTTTTTGCTCTGGCATAGCCTATGTAATATGTAGGCTGCTCAAAGCAATTACCGCTGTACATAACATATTGCCAATCGCCCTCTTTGAAATAGAACGCACCCTCTATGGTATGCCAATGCTGGCCTTTTTTGTATCTGTCACGGCGATAAATATCCTCATCGAGTGTTGGCTCAACTACAGTCACAGGCTCGCCCTTTGCTGTCATGGGGTCTAACAACTTGTCTACTACAATGTATGTGCCTATTCTGTCGCCGTCAAAACGATTGGTACTGTAAAAAATGAACAAACCGCTTTCGTTCTGCACCACTTGGCTGTCAATACTAAAAGGATGCAAAAGCTGCTTTTCGTTACCGAAGGGGCCTAAAGGATTGTCGGCAACGCTGACGAACATTGCGCCTCTGTGTCCGCCTGCATCTGGCTCATCATCATATATTTCTATACTGTTGTACATATAGAATTTGCCGTCGTATTCTATAACGCTGGGTGCCCAAAACTCCTCTAATCCCTCTTTTGTAAACACCTGACCGTAATACTGCCATCCGCTGAAAAGGTTGTCGGAATAGTAGGCATAGATGCCGTGGTGACCGGTAACATAGATATAATACTTGTCGCCGCTCTTAAAAATGAATGGGTCTGCCTGACCACGATAATTCTCTTTGTCTATAGATAATAAGTGCATAAAAAATCCTCTTAGTTTTTATTTTGCTTTTCTGCCTCGAGCTCAGCTTTTTCTTTGTAGAACATATTGGCTTTTACATAGACCTCTATAAAGCCTCTGATAATCTCAGCCATCTCTCCCTCGCTGTAATTGTGGAGCAGGATATGCTCGTCATCATCTATTGCGAGAGGACCCTTTTCGTAATCGTTAAAACAAGGCATAAGAGAGTAGTTAGTCTTAGTCTTAACTATACTGATGAGAGTATAATCCGAGGTAGCATTAACAAAGCCCTTTTTCTTAGTATAACGCTCAATGGTAGAAGTAGCCACATCGTCATTATGTTTTTTTGTATAGCAGGCGTCAATTACCTTTTCGATATAGCTCTCAAGTGCTTTGTCTGTATAAGGTGCTTTAAGCAGGAACACCTTGTCGATATCGGCTATTCCGTACTTGTCACTTTCACCGCAAGGGATACCGATGAGATTTTCGTCCTTATCAACATAAATAGATATAGTATAAAATTCTTTTTCCATAGGATAGTCCTTTCTTTTTTCAATAATTATATATTAAGTAATTGAAAAATTCAACAATAAGTGGTAATATTTATTAAAATAGGACACAGGGGCGGATTTTGATGAAAAAGGTTCTCATAACCGGAGGCGCAACAGGTATAGGCAAGGCTTGTGCGGAATTGTTCATGAAGCAAGGGTACGATGTAACAGTCACCCACCACGATACTCTGGTAGACTACGGAGTCAAAATACTGAACTGTGATTTGGCTAAGCCGGAAGAAATCGAAACAATGTTCCAAAAGCTCGGCGACATTGACATATTAGTAAACAATGCCGGAGTGTCACTGATAAAAATGATAAATGACACCACAATCTATGACTACGAAAAAGTTACTGCCATAAATGAAAGAGCGGTATATTTTTGCAGCAAATATGCGGCACTGAGTATGCTGAAAAGACACAGCGGTGCGATAATCAACATATCATCTATGTGGGGACAGTGCGGTGCAAGTTGCGAAACTCTATACAGTATGACTAAGGCAGGCGTTATCGGACTGACTAAGGCATTGGCTCAGGAACTGGCGCCCAGCGGAATAACAGTCAACTGCGTATGTCCCGGCATAATAGACACACGAATGAACGAGCAGTTCGACAAAAATGAGCTGGAGGATGAAGTACCTATGGGCAGACTCGGTACACCTGAAGAAATAGCAAAGGCGGTACAGTTCTTCGCAGAAAGCGATTATATCACCGGACAAATACTCGGAGTGAACGGCGGTATAGTATGAGAGTAGGAACAGACATAGTACAAATAAGCAGAATCTCTGAAAGCATAAAAAGTGAGCATTTTCTAAAAACTGTGTTCACCGAAAGCGAGTGCAAATATGCAAAAAAAGCTGAAAGCTACGCCGGATTATTTGCGGCAAAAGAGGCATACCTAAAAGCTTTAGGCACCGGAATAGACAGAAGGCTGAACGAAATAGAAATACTCCACGACGAAAAAGGCAAGCCCTATATCAGCGGAGCACCCAACAGTGACCTGTCTATATCTCACGACGGAGAATATGCAATAGCTGTAGTAATAACAGAATAAAAGGAACCTCTACGATGCCGCACAGCGCAGAAGTAGAGGTTTTTAATATACAACGCAGGAAGGATAGGAGTGATAAGTACGAAAAAAGTAAGAACAAAAACAAACACAAATCTAATGACCGAAGGAAACATAGCAAAACAGCTGTTTTTCTTTTCCATACCCCTTATACTCGGCAACCTGTTGCAGCAGTTATACAACACGGCTGATTCAATAGTAGTAGGAAACTTCGTAGGCAGCAATGCACTTGCGGCAGTAGGCTCCGGCACGGTGCTGATAAATCTGATAATCGCTTTCAGCCAGGGAACAGCGGTAGGTGCAGGCGTAGTAATAGCTCAATACATAGGTGCAAAGCACAAGGAAAAATTGTCTGAGGCGGTGCATACTTCGGTAGCGATAGCCCTAATTATAGGTGCGGCGTTGTCGCTGTTCGGCGTACTATTCAGCAAAACACTGCTGATATGGATGAAAACGCCAAAAGAGGTACTGAGTGAATCTGTGGTATATCTGCGGATTTATTTTGCGGGACTGATATTCAATGTAATATACAATATGGCGGCAGGCATTATGAACGCCGCAGGTAACTCTAAGCGTTCATTGCGTTATCTCGCCTACGCCTCGGTAACAAACATTATACTCGACCTACTATTTGTAGGACTGCTGAAGATGGGCATTATGGGTGCGGCTCTGGCTACAGATATCAGCCAGTTACTGTCGGGTGTTCTGTCAATGCTGTTTTTAATGAGAGTAAATGAAGACTACAAGGTGACGCTGAAAAAAATAAAGCTACACAAGGAGTCTGCCAAGAAGATAATCCGAGTAGGACTCCCTACCGGACTGCAAAATACAGTTATATCAATATCCAATGTACTGGTGCAATCGGGTATAAACGGCTTTGGTGCAACGGCAATGGCTGGATTCGGAGCATATCTAAAGGTAGACGGCTTTAACATTTTGCCGGTGCTCAGTTTCAGTATGGCGGCAACCACCTTTGTAGGTCAAAACTACGGTGCAGGGAAAATAGACAGAGTAAAAAAAGGTATGTGGATAACTCTCGGTATGGTAACGCTGTACACGATAGTAACAGGTGCCCTGCTGCTTACATTCTCTCACCAAATTATCAGGCTTTTTTCTGCCGACACGGCGGTAATCGCCTACGGTGCAGACGCAATGAAATATTTTTGTCCGTTCTATTTTGTGCTGGGAATACTGAACTGCCTGGCAGGAACTGTACGAGGCACAGGTAAAACAATGCCGCCGATGATAATAATGCTCATATCTATGTGCATATTCAGAATCTTTTGGATTCAGCTGGCTCTGCCGAGAATAGGCACAATAGAGGGAATATATATGCTCTACCCTGTTTCCTGGGCAATAGGAGCGGCTATGATGGTGCTGTACACCATTTGGGGTAAATGGATAGACCCCAAAAAGCTCATTGGCAACAATTAGATTTTCAAATAAGACAAACAAAAAACAGGCACAATATTGTGCCTGTTTTTTTACTTTGTTTTGACTGTTTTGATGTTGCTCCAAGAGGAGTAGACATAAGCCTTTTGGCCGTCTACCTTAATAGGCTGATAAGAGCGGACACGGACGTAGTATTTCTTTTTTGACTTGAGACCGGTTATCTTTTTTGATGCGGCAGAAGAAGCATTATAGATTTTTGCATTTTTGAAATTTTTGTTTTTCGAAACACAAACTTGATACTTAGGCCCTTTTATTTTGCTTTTCCACTTAGCAGTTAGGGATTTTTTGCCGGAGGACGGTGTGCTTTGTGTAACCGCAGCCGGCTTTACGGAAAAGTAAAAAGTCTTTTTGCCGCTGTAAATACCCTTGAACTTAATCTTGGCGATATACTGACCTGCCGAGGTTATTTTTGATACCGTTTTGTTATTAGCACGGGATATATAAGTGACCGAATAATATGACGAGGACACTGCCTTTTTGTACTTATCCTTAACTGTAGCGGTCGGCTTTAGGGCTGTGCCGCTGTAGGTATATGAAGTCTTAAATGAAACTGTATCAAGTTTTGGTGCAGAATGGGAGGACAGCGTCTTTTTGCAATTTTTACAAACTCTGCTGTACTTTCCGTCAGAGGAAAAAGTAGCATACTTTTTTACACTGACAGACACACTGCGGTGAGGGCAGGCTGTAGTTTTCGGTACAGTCGTCTTTGCTGGTGAAGTTGTGTTTGAATATGACGGAACGTTATTACGCTTGGTAGTAGAAGTTGTAGATGTAGTAGTCTTTTTGGTTGTGCCAGTAGTATCATCGGGATTTGTTCCGCCGATAACAGCAGCCGAATCCACGGTAATCATAGGTCTGATACCCGACTCATTTATACAAGAGGCATCATACTCTCCACGCTTTACTTCACCATAACGAACCATCATAGGACGGTCGTCACTCTCTGATGTACGCAGTATATAATGACCATCGGATTTTAAAGTTTCACCATCCTCATATGATGTGCCTGTCCATAAGCCCTGCGACTTAGCGTAATCCGTGCTGTCAGTCAACCTGTTTTCGTCTCTGAAAGCACGCATTGGAACAAAGCCGTAGTCGGTGTTGTGCATATCGGTTTCGTCGGGGAGATAGACATTGTCCTGAGTAGACGAAGTATCACCGGTATAATATTTGCTGTGCGGCGTATTATCTATCTCGGAGGTAATAATATTTTTCTTTTCGTCAGCGGTGAACACGGTGTCATAGAAGGTGGTGTTAAGCCACTTCCTAACAGAGCTGTATCTCCAATCTCCGGCGAAATGGGTACAATCCTTGTCGCAATAGTATTTTCCATCCTCGCCCCTATACATTGTTTCGTTAAAGGGCTGGGCGTCAAGCAGAGACTCGGACATAAGTATGCCCTTCTTCTTGTCCAAAATGCGCCATTTTATCGGCTCATATTTGAAATAATACACTGTATTCGTTTTGTATCCATATGTTGCGAAATGCTTGGGCACAAGATACGAAGACCATGCTCTCGGTTGATCAAAAGTAACAGCTCTGTATCGGTCGCCGCCATATTCTATATCGGCATATTTTATGCTGTCGGTAGACTCTGCCGTTCCTATCGAGCCTGTACCCGAATAGTAACTGTAGGTACTCCAGCTCTTTTCGACAGACTCAAGTGAGGAACGCAAATTATCGTCCGACACCATTGTCTGAGGATATGTGCCGTATGTAATAATATCGCCGTTGTCATAAACACCCGGAGCCTTGGGCTCTGTTGCTGTAGTGGTGTGGGTAGGTATAGTAAAGTCCGAAAGATTGAGCATAACAGTAGGGCGGATACCTACCACCGCAGTGACATATTCCTCCTGTCTTGTACCATCCTCGGCTATTCTGTAAAATTTATCATTGTAACCGGTAGTTACTATAGTCCTTGTCCAATACTCAGCACAGCCCTTATAATCAGTGGCGTCATTATAACCGTCGGTGCCCATATTTGTGTCTGCACCGAGGCAAGACGAATAGTCAGAAGCTAAGGCTCTGCGCTTTGTAAAACTATTTAGGTTATACTTTTCGTTAGTAAAAATATCATAGGTGGGGACAGAAACATTGTCACTTAGGCTGTCACCTGACGGGATATAACCGAACGACTTTTTGTCATAAGTAGTTTTGTTAATCTTGGCCTTATCATCAGAGGTAAAGGAAAGGTTATAAAAATCATTATTGAGCCAAGAACGCAAATCTGTAACGAGGTAATTATCACTGCCTATTGTCATATCGTCATCGTCCCAATACTTATTTTGGTCATCACCGACATAAGTATTTTGGTACGGCATTGCGTCCAACACATTTTCGCTGACAGCAAGACCCGTATCGGCATCAACAATCATCCATTTGAGCGGCTGATATTTGAAGTAATATACATTCGACTTATTGTATCCGTTATAATACTGATTGCCTGATGCAGTGGTATCTGTTCTGCCCTTTCGATAATCAACAATTTTTACTGCTCTGTACTTAGTACCCTCATATTCTATATCGGAATACAGAATATTGTCGTTAGGTATCTGTGAATACCGCTCATCAGCAGGGTCTGCACCGTAATAGCCGTAACTCGTCCAATTCTTTTCTGTTTCGTTGAGTTTATTGACTACAGACGCACGCTTTTCTCTCGCCTGAGGATAAGAACCGAGCTCTACTATATCCCCCGTCTGCCAAGCCTCAGTTCCCTCATCGGCATAAGCACTGTAAAAGCTAAAGCTGCCGGCAATAATAACCAAAGCCGACAGTAACGCAATGAATCTCTTCACAGTCATCTCTCCTTTTTATCACTCACAAACGATATAATACCACAACGAAAAAAACAGGTCAATAGCACAAAAATTTAACGACAGTAAAAAAAGATTCTGCAATTACTTGCAGAACCTTTTTGTTAATTCATCTTATAAGCGCCTTTTTTCATACTCTTCCACTTTTTGTTGGATACATCGGGGAAATTTTTCCAAAACTTAACTGTCTTCCACGGTCCATACACTCTCTTGCCCTTTTTGTTATACTTAAAGGCTCTGATATGGAGAGTATCAACAGCTTTTGGGTAGTACCAAAAGAACTTATTTTTTGTTGTCTTTACTGTAAAGGCCTCTTTCTTGCTGCCCTTATATATTTTTCCTCGGAAATATTCATCATAATAAATTTGGTAGCCCTTTACACCCTTGATTTTATCAAAAGTGACGAGAACCTCAGGCTCATTTACTCTGTGACACTTAGCCTTAATATGCTTAATTGTGCCCCACTTAGCCTTTTTACTCTTAGCAAGCACAGGCTGTGAAACGGTAATGGCGCTATTCTCCTTTGCGTAAGCAACAGCACTGATTGAGCCTACCGAAGAAACAAGAATAACTGTCGATAACAAGATTGATAATAACTTTTTCATAACTTTCACCTCAAAAACGCTAATATTTTATCACAACGAAAAATAAAAATCTATAAGCCGACAGCTGACTTTTTATATTCTCCTGCAAAATACAGGATAACGGCTGTAGGTGATGCGGCTGACACTCCTGCCTTTGCAGAACAGCAGTACGGCAGAATAAAATACCGACTGCCAAACTATAAAAAAGAAGACCTCCCCACTGCCGGAGACACAGGTATATATAAATGCTTGACCGCAGGTGGTGTAATTATGCTGACAGCCGGCAGCGTGTTGGTTCTCATTACAATAAAAAGTAAACGCAGAGAATAAATAATTTAATCTCATACAATTAACAAAACCGTAGTGAACTCACTACGGTTTTTCTTTACTGTTTTTCTTTTAACTTTTTTATCAGTCTAAGCTGTGTCTTTTTGTCGGTATATCCTAAGGACTTATAAAATCTGTGCGCCTCTACTCTTCCCTCACCTGTATTAAGCCGAACAAAGAAAATTTTTTTCTTTAGGGCATAATCCTCTACGGTGTTCATTAAGGCTGTACCGATACCTCTGTGACGATATTCCTGCCTAACGGCAAGGCCTAATATATTCACCATAGTATCGGCATAGAGCACATCATATCGCTCCATATGGACAAACCCGACAACTTCGCTGTCGCACACTGCAACCATAACACACTCACGAGAATCATCGGTTCTTTCCAGCTTATGCTTAACGAGCATAGGGTCACAGTAATAGCCCAAATCTCTCGATGAAATATCTGCTATATCTATATAGTCCTCTACAGTGGCTTTTCTAATGATATAATCCATAATATCACCCTCTTCATAATAGCACAACAAGTAAGAAAAATTCAAGATATAAAATACTGTGAATGGATATAAAGACCACATTATTCTGTCAGCCAGCGTATATGCTCATGTGTATTGTAGAATCTTTTGGAAATATGATGCCCACCGGATGAGTAGCGTGTAAAAATCGTATCGGTGCACATCTCCATTATCATGGGATAACAGGTTATGTCACATTGCGGCGAAACCACCTTATCATCATCGGCGTGCACGAGCCATATAGATTTGTTTTTAAGTGGGGAAAAATCATTGACCGTCAGGCAAGAATAATCAGAATATTCGCCGGTAACGGACAATGCTTTGTTTATCATATCCGGGTGGAATAGGAGCATATTCCAAACGCACATACCGCCCAAGGAGGTGCCGTAAATTCTTATATTTTTTGTATCGAACGAATAACGGGTCGACAAAGCGGTAATCAAGTGGCAACAAGAGGAAACATAGCCGTAGATATTGTCAAATTCATTCCTGCCTAAAATGATCATCTGCGGGACAAGTATATTCACATCACTGCACAGAATATCCTTACCGCCTGCATAGGCGAGAAATTCTACAGAATTAGCCAAATTGCAGCAACCCACAGTTCCGCTGCCGCCAAAATAAACAATCAATGGTTTATTATGACTTTCTGCCGACCAAAAGTGAAAAGGAACTGTTAGATTTTCTTCTGCATCAAAGTAACTGCCACGAATATTACCTTTTTCGGTAGAATTTTTTGTAATATTCAGAACTTCTGATGCTGCGGAATATCTTTTGTGATGATTTGTACAAAGCTGACGGAGACAGCTCATACGGATATTATTAAAATTCATAATTCACCTTCAGTATATTGGTAATTCTATTATATCCTCCACTACTAAATTTGTCGAGAGCAAAAAACAACCACCTGTCCAATAACAAGTGGTTATTTTTATGCTATATGTCTTTCAGCTTTCCGTCCTTAGTCCATTTTACGCCGGAAGCCCAGTGATATTTGTTTCCGTCAGAATCGGTATAGATATTCTCCGTAGACTCATCTTTTTTGAACTGATGCTTTTCGTCAAATACGAAGTAGCCGTCATCATCCACAAAGGAATATTTATTATCATACTGCTTATGAGTTTTGAGGTTGGTGTATGTACCGACCTGCGTTGAGGAGTCGAAGAAATAATAATATTTCTCCCCTTTTCTATTATATATAGGTACACGCTCGTAG
>URJF01000051.1 GCA_900548085.1 uncultured Oscillospiraceae bacterium
AACGCCTCATTAGAAAGTCCGTTCTCCAAAAAAGCACGAGCCGCACCTGCAGTGCCCTCGGGGCGCAGAGTGATAGACCGGCCACCCTTGTCGTCAAAGGTGTACATCTCCTTTTGCACAACATCGGTAGTATCACCTACTCCACGCTGAAACAGCTCAGTATGTTCAAACACAGGAGTACGCATTTCCTTGTATCCGTATTTTTCCGCAACGGATAGGCAGGTGGACTCTATGTACTGATTTTTGTAAGATTCGCCGGGCAAAACATCGTTAGTGCCCTTAATTGCTTTGGTAATAAGCGCCATTATTTTTCTCCTATAATTCATTAGGGTGACAGCATTCACTATCACCCTATAGATTTATTTCTTTTGGTTATATCGTGGATTAACTATTTCTCTCCACTCAAAATCGCCTCGCTCAACTCCACGAATGAGAGCCTCTGCAGTAGCAATATTGGTGGCAAAAGGAATATTATGGACATCGCAAAGCCTGAGCAAATCATTATCATTAGGCTCATGTGGCTTTGGATTAAGAGGGTCACGGAAAAAGATAAGCAGGTCAATCTCATTACAAGCGATACGGCTGGCAATCTGCTGACCGCCGCCCTGTGAGCCGCTCAAAAAGCAATTTATGTTGAGACCTGTTGCTTCTTTAACAAGCTTTCCGGTGGTACCCGTAGCGCAAACATCGTGTCGGCTGATGATTCCGCAGTAAGCGATACAAAATTGAACAAGCAGTTCTTTTTTTGCATCGTGAGCAATTAAAGCAATATTCATATTATCCTCCTCAAATGGTATAAAGCCGTAAATTATGGTATCAACTAATATCCTAACTTAATAATATCATATAAAGCAGTCCATATCAAGTAAAAAATGTTACAGCAAAGTGCCTTTGGTCTGAGCCTTTTGGGCATCTGTGTTGTTAGAATAGTAGTAGTCGATTACACTGGAAGTAATCTCAGCTGTGGATGAACCCGAACCGGCGAACTCTACGGCAGATGCTACGCTGATTTCCGGATTATCATAAGGTGCAAAGGCAATAAGAAAACCGTTGTTGTGCTTTACGCCCTTAACTACAACCTGAGATGTACCTGTCTTGCAGGCGACCTTAGTATCTATCTTACGGAAAACTTCGGCAGGGCCTCCCTTTGTGGCAACCATACGCATTCCTGTACGAACAATTTCCAAATTACGATCGCTGACATCCACTGTCTGCACAGCATTAGCACCTGTCTCGGTAACTATACCGGTAGATTTTGATATTCTGCTCTTAACGAAATGGAGCTGATATCTCGTACCGCCGTTAGCCACAGTAGCACAGTAGTTGCTGAGCTGCAACGGTGTAAATAAGTTATCGGACTGACCGATACCTGCCTGTATGGTATCGCCGGGATTCCATACCATATCATACTTTTTTCTATATTCCGGACCGGCAAGTATACCTTTGGCCTCGGGGATCTCCACTCCTGTTTTTGAGCCTAAGCCAAACATTGAGCCATACATATTCATTCTCTCGATACCGAGCCTGCGTGCACAATTGTAGAAAAACACATTGCAAGAATGTTGTATAGCCTGCTCAACATTCAGTGTTCCGTGAGCATCTGTACATCTGAAAGTCATATCCTTGATTTTATACTGACCTCCGCAGGTAAAGGTTGTGGAAGAATTGATAACGCCTTCCTGCAAAGCGGCAGCAGCCATCATAGGCTTAAATGTAGAACCGGGAGCGTATGTACCCAGTGCAAAACGGTTATACAACGGTGTAAGGCTGTTCTTGGACAGCTCATTATATTTAGTGTAATAATCATTAAGGTCATATGACGGATAGTTGGCGGCAGCCAAAACCTCTCCGTTGGTTACATTTTCTACAACCACAGCACCTGTAGAATTATACTGAACTCCCAAACAGGTTTTCTTCAGCTTCTTTTGGGCAAGTTTTTGGAGGTCCTTGTCTATAGTCAAGACTATAGTATCACCCTGAACAGGCTCCTTGGTTATTTCTTCTGTAACATTTCCGTCACTGTCGATAGTAACGGTTTTTTCTCCGGCAGTACCTCTGAGATATTCCTCGCAGGCAGCCTCTATACCGGACTCGCCGACCTCATCGTCTATACCGTAACCTTTATCCTTACGCTCCTTATATTCCTCGGCGTTAATCTTTCTTACTGTGCCGATAATATGAGGTGCAAGGGTGGAATCGGCATACTCTCTGTAAGCAACTACTCTACAGTCTGCGCCGAGAAAATAATTATTGTTTTCTTTTATTTCAGCTACAGTCTTGTCGCTGACATCGTCTGCTATGGTGACAGGATTTTGTACAGAAAGCAGCAATCTAGTAAGCTCGTAGCGAATGTTGCCTATCTCCAATGCAGTCTTTGTGTCATACTTTTCGAGGCCATACTTCTCTACCATAACATCAAAGCAGTTTTGAGCGGTAGCATAGGACTGAACATTGAGCATATCCTTGCTCTTCATAGTCTTGATATTTTTTTCGTAGTCCTCATCGTCACTCTTTGAGTAGAAAACAATCTTCCCCTTACTGTTTAGTTTTAGCGGAAGATTATGAACATATTCCTCCTTGTTACGATTAAACAGATGAATAAGATTAAGCACTATTTTGTTACGCTTATCATTGTCGTCCTTTCCTGACGGAAAATATGCGGCATCAATGATAATACTGTTGCCTTGGCGATTGGTAACAAGCGGGTTACCGTTACGGTCAACTATTTCGCCTCTTGCGGCAGGGATAGATACCGTATATGTCTTTACCGCATTGTTCTGTGCGGCATAAATTTCGTGATTTGTAACTTGAATGTCATACATTTCATACGCAAAGCCAAACATTGTGAGTATCACAAGAATGATAACAATAGTTGTTCTCGCACTTTTGTATCTGTTTCCCACGGTATCACCTCCGTACAAATTAGTTTAGCAAAAATTATTTTTCTTCCTTAGGCTCTTTGTTGAGCTTTCGTTTCAGCGGCACCAAAAAGAGATTCAGCACAAACGCAACAACCGCTGTGTAAATAAAGCAAGGTATATAGAACCAGCCGAAGCTGCTCACTGCACCTGTGCCTCCCTTTGTGACAACAAACAGCAGCCAATACACAAGAACATACAAAAACGAAAACAGCACAGAAAATACTACGCCTACCCAATAAGTGCCTCTGAGCAAATAAGTAACGAATGCCGAAGAAACAAAGCAAGCTATCATAAGGAATATAGCATTATATCCCATATGCTGAGCACTGACTGTATCCCACAGCAATCCTGCCAGCAATCCCATAGCCGCCGCAGTTCGCTCGTCCTCATCTATACCCAAAAGGATAGTAAGCGGCACTAAGAAAAAGCATCTCGCCTCGCCTATCTGAAACCACAAGCCACGAACATTTTGCAGCAAGGCGCCTAAAACAATCAGCAGGCAAAACACTGTATATTTAGTTGTCAGCTCTTTTTTGGTGAGTTTCATTTTTTGCTCCGAATTATTTGTTGTAGTCGGTGAGAATGAGGCAGGAGGAAATATTTTCTACATCCACGCCCGGTGTAATCACCGCATAAGAAGAAATGTCGGTTTCCTCATCGCTGATTTCATCAACAGTACCGATAAGGAGTCCCTTTGGCACCGTGCCGCCTATTCCGGCGGTACATATGATTGAGCCGTATGTAATCTTTGTGGCAGAATTTAGGTTAGCCATCTTACACTTTTTTTCTTTAGCTAAAGCGGCATTACCGGTAACATAGGATATTTCGCCGCTCAAAAGTTCGTAGACTGACACATTGAAATTAACATCATAGACTGTCTTGACTATGCTGTAATCGGGATATGCCTTGTCGATAACGCCCACAAGATATTTTCCGTAAAGTACGGCATCGCCTACAGCAACGCCGTTGGCTGTGCCCTTTGAAATTGTAAAGGAGCGATAAACATCGGCACTGTCTCTGCCTATTATGGACGCCTCTGTGAACTTGTAATCCTTGTTCTCCTCTTTCAGCTCCAAAAATTCTTTATACAGTTCATTTTGTTTTTTCAAATTTTGGTAATCCACAAGCTGAGCCTGTAGGTCTCCTATTTGTTTTTTCAGTGACGATATTTCTTTTTCATAAGCTGCATTGCCGCTGACATTTCCCGAAACATTGTCTATTCCGTCGACAATCTTTTGTGCTACATAGTGGCACGGAGCGAACACTGTACCTATGACTGTAGACTGTGCAGTCTCGCCGTGACCGTTTGCCGCAGCAAGAAATGCGCCCACAAGTATAAAAGCTATAACGCCCACAAGTATCTTAAACCTGGTGGTCTTGAACAATTTTTTCATACTTAAACTTCCTAAAAAATTATGCTCTTCTGAGTTTTATTGATGTGCCCAATGCCACGCACTGAGTAGGATTATCAGGAACAACGACAGGAATTTTGACCTCATCTTCAATAAGGTCTCTGAGTCCTCTGAGCTGGCTCGCACCTCCGGTGAGATAAATTCCTCGTTCGATAATATCTGCCGCAAGTTCCGGCAAAGTAACCTCAAGTGTTTCTTTTATTGCGGTGATAATCGTGTTGACAGGCTCTTGAAGAACATAGCGAACATCGGCAGAGGTAATCTCAACGCTTCCCGGCAAGCCGTCTGTAAGATTTCTGCCTCTGACCTGCATAGCTGCCTCGCCGTCATATTCACGAGCAGAGCCGATTTTCAGCTTAATTTCTTCTGCTGTTCTTTCACCGATAAGGATATTGTGCTTTTTTCTCATATAGTTCACTATAGCCTCGTCCATAGCGTCGCCGCCCACCTTGACATTATTGCAAGAAGCGATACCACCCAAAGATACCACAGCAACATCGCAAGTACCGCCGCCTATATCAACAATCATTGAGCCTGTAGCCTCATACACCGGAAGTCCTGCGCCTAATGCTGCTGCCATCGGCTCATCGATAAGTTCAACATCCTGAGCTCCGGCAGATCTGACTGCATCCTCTACTGCACGGCGCTCAACCTCTGTGACGCCTGAAGGGACGCAGATAACAACTCTTGTTTTTGTGAACATATTACGCTTGCTGGCTCTGTACATAAAATCGTGGAGCATGTCGGCTGTCATATCAAAATCCGCAATAACGCCGTCACGCATAGGTCTTACTGCCACGATAGAACCCGGAGTTCTGCCTATCATATCCTTAGCCTCATTGCCGGTAGCCAAAACTCTCTTAGACTTAACATCTACTGCCACTACGCTGGGCTCATTGATGATAATATGGCCCTTTTTGTCAGCCACAAGTGTATTTGAAGTACCGAGATCGATACCGATATCTCTCGAAAATAACATATGTAAACTCTCTCCTTGATTGTTCGGATATTTTTTATTATATAATATCCCTCAACTAATCTCAACAAAATATTTTAAAAAAATAAAAAATTCATAATTTAGCAATTTATGTACGAAACGGACGACAGGTGCACCCTATCGTCCGCAAGGTATTACAGCTTTGTCGTGAAAGAATATCCCTGCTTTTTGCAGTCATCAATAACCTTTCCGAGTATATCGGCATTAGTCTTGCTGACTGCATGCAGCAGCATAATTTCGCCGGGATGAGTAGACTCACAAATTTTCTTAAATGCCTCGGTCTCGTCCGGCTGCTGATTAGGGTCCCAATCGGCATAGGCATAGGACCAAAAGACAGATTTGTATCCCAACGATTTTATAAGTGCAATGCTCTGTTGAGAAAATTCACCCTTAGGAAATCTAAAATAACTCATTGTATAATTATATTCTTTTTTGATATATTTGTGAAGAAACATTACTTCTTCCTCTGCGGTATCCAACGGAATTTCGTCCATAGTATAGTGTCTGTAAGAGTGATTGCCCACTATATGTCCCTCATCTATCATACGATGAATGAGCTTTGGGTTATCCTTTGCAAAATCATAGGTTACAAAAAATATCGCCTTTACCTTCTTTGCTTTCAAAACATCTAAAATCTGCGGTGTATAGCCATTCTCGTACCCCTCATCAAAGGTGAGACAAATACTTTTTTTATCATCCAAAAGCCATTTTCCGTCAGCGGATGCAAACTCTTTTTGCAGACTCACCGGATCAGCAGGCTGCTGATGATTCACAATATTTCCGGGACCCCAAACCACCTTGGAGGTGGACAAATTTTGCAGCTCTGTCATACCTTTAGCCGATGGAATTGTGGTAGATGCTGTAGATTTTTCTACAGTTGTTCGGTCCGAAGTATTACCGGTAGTAATATTTGTCGTCGTTTTTTGATTAGAATTATTTTGCGTACAGCCGCAAAGGACAAGCATACTGCCGCAAATTATTAACGCTGTAATTTTTTTAAACATAAAAATGCCTCCCAAGTATATTTTTACTCGGGAGGTATGAAATATAATATGTAAAATTTAGTCTCTGTCAATTTTCCAACCGGCAGAAATAACATCCTCGTTTTTGCCGACCTTTGTGATAAGGCTCTCGATGAGAGCGTCATTATCCGTCTTAGTGCTGATATATGCCCTGATTTTTTTATTAGACTCATCATCGGATGCAGTGGTGCTCTCCAAAGTATGTAAGAGAGCCTCGGGCTCATTCTTTATGATGGACATAATATTTTTACGAATTTCAAGCTCCGACTCCTCTGGACAAACGACACTGATTTTGTACTGCGCCTCTTGGCGTTTTTTCTTTTCGGTTTTGTCGTACTTTTTCATCTTGTCGATTTGGTCCGAAACGGGATGCAAAATCAAGTGCAAAAATACTATAGCCACTGCAACTGCCACTGCGTAGGTCAAGTTAGTAAGACAGCACAATATACCTACTGCGGCACTGGCCCATACTGTAGCAGCGGTATTAAGTCCTCTGATATTTCCGCCCTCACGCAAAATTACGCCTGCGCCCAAAAAGCCTATGCCGGATACTACCTGAGCAGCTATACGGGTAAGGTCAACATTTCCGTCACTGACGAGATAGCCGAATGCGGTAAAGGAATATGAGCCGAGGCAAACTATCAGATTAGTGAGTATTCCTGCCTGATGTCTCGTCCACTGCCTCTCAAGACCGATTACTCCACCGAGCAGAGCGGCTATAACAAGGTGAACGATAAAACCTTTTATGTCTTCTACTTGTGTACTAAGCAACAGTTCCACTATTTCTCACTGCTTTCTATACTTTTCATCTTCAAATAAGCATTTATAAATCCGTCCAAATCTCCGTCCATAACGGCTGTAATATTACCCATTTCAAAATTTGTACGGTGATCTTTTACCATAGTATAAGGCATAAATACATAGGAACGAATCTGGGAGCCCCATGCAATTTCTTTTTGGTCGCCTTTAATATCCTCAATTTTTTCGAGATTTTCTCTCTCCTTAATTTCAACGAGCTTAGATTTGAGCATACGCATAGCAACCTCTCTGTTTTGGTGCTGTGAACGCTCAATCTGACAGGAAACTACGATACCGGTAGGAATATGTGTCAGACGGACAGCCGAAGATGTTTTGTTGACTTTTTGTCCGCCGGCACCGGAGGCACGGTAAACGTCCATCTTTATGTCCTCATCTCTAATCTCAACATCTACATCGTCATCAATCTCAGGCATAACCTCTACAGAAGCAAAAGAAGTGTGTCGTCTGCCTGATGAATCAAAAGGAGATACTCGAACGAGGCGATGAATACCCATCTCACCGTGGAGATAACCGTAAGCATTCTCGCCCTCAATAAGAATGGTAGCACTCTTTATTCCGGCAACATCACCCTCGAGATAATCGAGAGTAGACACTTTGTAGCCGTGACGTTCTCCCCATCTGTTGTACATACGAAAAAGCATTTCAGCCCAATCCTGAGCCTCTGTTCCGCCCGCACCTGCATGGAAGGTCAGGATAGCATTATTGTCATCAAATTCTCCGCTGAGCAAGGTGGAAAGGGTCATAGTCTCAATCTTCTGCTCCACCTGCTGTACCGACTCTGTGCAGTCGTCAATCAGGGACTCGTCGCCCTCCTCGTCAGCAAGTTCTATCATAACAAGAGCATCATCATATTCGTTCTTCAATGCATTATAGCCCTCAATTTTAGATTTAAGTGAGCCGATTTTTTGCATAACCTTTTGGCTGTTTTCCATATCGTCCCAAAAATCCGGCTTTGCGCTCTCTGCCTCAAGCTCAGCGACCTCAGCAGTCAAACCGTCTATATTCAGTGCTTCACGAAGGTTGGTTATTTCTTTTTCTTTAGCGGTAAGTTCAAGTTTTAAATTCTCATATTCAAGCATAAAAAATCTCCGTTATGTTATAGTACTATTGTAAATAATTATTATAATATATACTGCGTATTTTTTCAAGTTCAAAAATTGTTTACTTTAGATTAACTAAAATGTTGATTTTGTATGATTATATAATGTATAATATAATAAATATACTAAATAGGAGTTTATTATGCCCGACTATACAAAATATAAATGTCCCGTATGCGGCAAGCCGTTTACAGACGAGGACACAATAATAACCTGTCCCGAGTGCGGAACGCCTCACCACAAGGAATGCTACGAGCTGACCGGTCACTGCGTGAACAGAGGACTCCACTCGGCAGGATATGATTTTTTCGCAGACAAAAAGCCGTTGGCTGAGCCTTCAAATCCTGTCAGACCACAATATTATGTTCCTACTGTACAATCTGACGATAATCAGCAAAGTGAAAAGAAGGATGAAATACCTGTTCAGCCTTTATTCCGTTTCGTTGATGAGGACACTGTGTACGAAAAGGACAAGGAGCCTATCGATGGAAATTCGGTGGCAGATGTGGCAACGGTAGTAAGGTCAAATGCGCCGAGATTTGTAAACAAGTTCAAATCCTTTGAATACAAAAAGAAAAAAGCAAGCTGGAATTGGGGCGCATTTTTCTTCGGCTCATTCTACTATTTGTTCCGAAAAATGTACAAGCAAGGAATATCGTTGCTGTTGGTAGAATGTGCCACGATAATGCTCAGCAACACAATGATATTCAAATTTGCTCCAAAATATGCAGATGCCGTACAACAAATGTATCAAAATGTTGCAAACGGTGCATCGGTATCAAGTTTGACTTCTCTGATAAACACATCGGATATGCAAAATGCTGCAAAAATAGTGTATATAACTATGGCAGTATTATTGGTCATAAGACTGTTAGAAACGATATTTGCCGACCTGATATACAAAAAGACGGTCAGTGAAATAATAAAAAGCGTTGATGAACAACTGGAGGATGACGAAATTAACATTATCCAAATGCCGCCTATGATGAATAACATACCGGCAGACCTAAGCAAAAAGCAGTTGAGAAAAATGATGCTTGAGCGCAGAGGCGGAGTGTCATTCTTTGCACCCCTTGCAGCTTATCTCGCAGTGTATCTGCTATTATCTCTGCTGTAAACCCGACAAACAACCACCAACGCAAAGGAGAAATTATGAAAGTAAGAAAAGCCATAATACCCGCAGCAGGACTCGGAACGAGGGTTCTCCCTGCATCAAAAGCAGTTCCTAAGGAAATGCTCAACATAGTAGATAAGCCGGCTATACAGTATATTGTAGAAGAAGCATTCAACAGCGGAATTGAGGAAGTACTTATAATCACCAACCGTGGCAAAGAAGCTATCGAAGACCACTTTGACCACGCATTTGAGTTAGAAACCAAATTGGCACAAAACGAAAGCAAAAAAGATTTGCTCAAGGCTGTAGAGGAATGTGCTGATTTCGGCAACATTTACTTTTTGCGCCAAAAAGAGACGGGCGGTCTCGGTCACGCTGTGCTGTGTGCCAAAAATTTTGTGGGCAATGAGCCTGTAGCAATACTGTACGGCGACGATGTAATCATATCCGATACTCCGGTAACCAAGCAGCTTATGGACGCATTCGACAAGTACGGCAAGGGCTGTGTAGGCGTAAAAGAGGTACCTCGCAAAGATG
>URJF01000052.1 GCA_900548085.1 uncultured Oscillospiraceae bacterium
CAGCGCGATCTGGCGCATATAGGTGGACTTACCTGCCATATTGGGGCCGGTGATAATGTCACATTTATTTTTCCCTTTATCCAAATATGTATCATTAGGGACAAACGGACCGCCGTCGAGAAGCGACTCAACAACAGGGTGCCTGCCGTCCTTTATTTCTATCACGCCGTCATCTGTAATCTGCGGACAGCAGTAATTGTTTGTAAAAGCAACCTGAGCGAGAGATGCGAGCGAATCAAGGGTAGCAAGTGCTCTGGCAGTACGCTGAATACGCTCAACCTCATCGGCGATACGCTGACGCACAGAATTGAAAACTTCATATTCCATGGCAACAACTCTGTCTTTAGCTCCGATAACCTTGCTCTCAATATCCTTAAGCTCCTGTGTGATATAACGCTCACAGTTAGTCAGTGTCTGCTTGCGAATATATGTATCGGGAACCATATCCTTGTAGGCATTTGTGACCTCTATAAAGTAGCCAAAGATCTTATTGTACGATACTCTCAGTTTTGGTATGCCTGTCTTTTCTTTTTCTCTGTTTTCGATAGTGGTAATAACGGAAGCTCCGTCATTTATTATGGCATTAAGCTCATCTATTTCTTCATTAAATCCGGCTTTAATCATCTTGCCCTCACGGACGGACAGCGGCGGATTTTCTACTATAGCACTGTCGATAAGGTCTTTTACATCATCTAACAGGTCAATGTCACTGTATATCGCCTTAAGCATAGAGGTTTTTTCCTCTGCGATTGCGCCCTTAATAACAGGCAGGTGTCCGATAGTGGAGGAAAGCGAACGCAGTTCCTTAGCATTGGCTGTACCGTAAGCCACTCTGCTCATCAGTCGCTCAATATCATTTATTCCGCCAAGAGCGTCTCTAACCTCGTCACGAATCATACTGTCATCTACCAAAGCTCCAACAGCATTTTGTCTCTTGGTTATCTGTGCAATGCTCAACAGCGGTCTTTCTATCCACGAGCGGAGCATGCGCTTGCCCATAGCGGTTTTTGTTTTGTCCATTATCCACAAAAGAGAGTGCTTTTTGTCTCCCGTCATCATTGAGCGAGTGAGTTCAAGATTCCTTCTGGCACTGATGTCGAGTGCCATATACTCTCCGTCGTCGTAATAATCCACCTCGCCGGGAGTCTCCAGGTGTTTTGTCTTTCGGTTAGTCTGCAAATACGCTATTACTGCACCCAAGGCACAAACAGCCGCTTTGCTGTGGCCTAAACCTAAGGAAGATATTTCTTCCTTTTTCATTGTTTGCAAAATCAAATCTGTGGATCGATTGAAGTCGAAATCTCCGTCATCAAGTGTTTCGGTTTTTACATCGAGCCTCTCTGTAGCAAATCTGACTACCTTGTCAAATGTGGATGCGGCAGGATTAAGCAAAATCTCCTTTGGTGCATATGTGGAAAGCTGATTGATAATTTTTTCTTCTGCATTGTCACTGCCCACTGCGGTAATATGGAACTCGCCCGTAGACACATCTGCAAAGCACACGCCGCTCTCGTTGGCGATATGACACACGGCACAGAGATAATTGTTTGTACCGTCGTCGAGAATACCGTTTTCGATAACTGTACCCGGAGTGATGACTCTTATGACATCTCTCTTGACTATGCCCTTTGCTGTGGCAGGATCCTCCAACTGCTCACAAATAGCCACCTTGTAGCCTCTTGACACAAGCTTGGCTATATAGCTGTCGGCACTGTGGAATGGTACGCCGCACATGGGCGCTCTCTCCTCCTGACCGCAGTCTCTGCCTGTCAGGACTAAGTCCAGTTCTTCCGACGCTACTTTTGCATCGTCAAAAAACATCTCATAAAAATCACCTAAGCGAAAGAACAACAGCACGCCGGGATATTCTTTTTTTATTTCAAAATACTGTTTCATCATCGGTGACAGTTCGCCTTTTTTAGCCATTATTCTCACTCTCTTTCATCAATCAAATACATTCTCTCGGGCAAATTTGGGAAGACATATACTGCCTTCCCAAATAATAAAAATCAGTGACAACCTCCGCAGGTGCTGCAATCGTGGGTGCACGCTTCCTGTGGGAGCTCGCAGGTAGCGGGATCCTGACCGTCAAAGAAAAGTCCAATCATACCGCTGATATACTGAGCCATCTGCTCCATCTCTGCAGCAGCAGCAGAATAATTCTTCATATTTTCGCCTTCCATAATCTTGTTATAGAGGTCCTGATACTGAGTCTGAAGCTCTGTGATTCTGTCCTGTGATGCTTCTTCGCCCTTTCCTGCTTCCTGCTGATATTTAAGTGAGAGAAGCTGCATCTCCTGCATCTGCTGCTGAAGAGCCTCGTCTCCGTCATTTGCTTTAGCGGCTGCTTGGAGAGCTGCAAATCTTTCATCTGCCTGGATTTCTTTGCCCAGTTCTCTAAGTGCTGATTCTAAACTCATACTAATTCCTTTCTATTTCACCTTTCATAACATAGGTGAGCGGCTCGGTTACTTTTATTTTTTGAAATGTGCCGATGAGCCCCTCGTCACCTTCAAATTCTATAATCAAATTGCCATCTGTTCTTGCGGCAAGATAATTATCACCTGTTTTGCCTTTGCCAAACACAAAGCACTTGAATGTCTTACCCTTATGGAGTGCCATCTGCTGTGCCGAAATTTCTTTTTGCACAGCGAGCAGCTCTCTGAGCCACTTGGATTTTTCTTCGTACGGCACCGGATCGTCCATCTTTGCCGCCGGAGTACCTACTCTCGGCGAATAAATAAATGTAAATAAGCTGGTTGCCCCGATTTCTTTTACTAAAGATACAGTGTCCAAAAACTCCTCGTATGTCTCTCCGGGAAAGCCTACGATAATATCGCTGGTAATGGACAGCTCGTCACCCATAAGCTCCTTTGCATAATTTATCAGATCGAGATAATGCTCCCTGGTGTAGCTCCTGTTCATAGCCTTAAGCACTCGATTGTTTCCGCTCTGGAACGGTAGGTGGAGATGAGTGGCAACCTTATCGCATTCTGCCATAGTCTCCAAAAGTTCCTTTGTGCAGTCCTTAGGGTGACTGGTCATAAATCTGATTCTAAAATCGCCGTGCAAGTCGTTCAGCATCCTGAGCAGCTGCGAAAATGTTACCTTAGGCTCTAAATCTTTTCCGTAAGAATTTACATTTTGACCTAAGAGAGTAATCTCTTTGTAGCCCTCATCTACCAAAGTCTTGAACTCAGCTATAACATCTTCTGCCTGTCTGCTGCGCTCTCTGCCACGAACATATGGTACAACACAGTATGAACAAAAATTGTTGCACCCATACATTATGGGTATCCATGCTTTCTTTTCGCTGTCTCTCTTTACCGGAATACCTTCGGCAATAACGCCGTCAACATTGGGAAGTTCAAAAACTCTTTTTCGACGGGTAAGTGCTGTGTAAACTAACTCCGGCACCTTGTGCACAACGTGAGTGCCGAACACTAAATCCACAAACGGGAATGACTCCTTAATCTTTTCGGCAATGTGTTTTTGTTGCATCATACAACCGCAAAGTGCAATAATGACATCGGGATTTTGGAGCTTATATTTTTTTAGCGCACCGACATTGCCGAACACTCTGTCTTCGGCGTGTTCACGCACGGCGCAGGTGTTAAAAATAACGAGCTTAGCCTTCATTCTGTCATCGGTAAAACCGTATCCCATATCGGACAACATACCCTTTATGTGCTCACTGTCGGCTACATTCTGCTGACAGCCGTAGGTGACCACACAAGCCAAAGGCTGAAAATCATATCTTTCATTCAGTAACGCCTCTGTCTTTTTTGCAAATTCACGCTGCCTGTCCAATTCTTGGGGCGTAATTCTTTTGATATTAACAGCCATAGGCGCACCTCCTGAGTAAATCTAAGCCGCAATTTCGTTCGGAATCAGGCTCGGGTAATCATCTTTACAATTATACCAAATAAAAAAAATATATTCAATATTAAATATTATAAATATATTAAATAATTTAGTGTTAATTTGTGTATTTTTTCCGAACAAGGCGGGCGGTTGATTTTTTTTGCATATAGTGGTATCATTTTTGAAAAAACACAAGGGAGATAAATATGCTGAAAAAGAGAGGAGCAGGTGTACTGCTGCACATCAGTTCTTTGCCGTCACCATACGGAATAGGTGTCTTTGATGAAAATGCAAAGCATTTTGCAGACAGGATTGCAGAGATGGGGTTCACATATTGGCAGGTTCTGCCGCTGTGTCCTACGGACGACTCAGGCTCGCCCTACTGCTCGCCGTCGGCTTTCGCCGGAAACTATATGTTCATAGACCCTAAACAGCTCAAAGATATGGGGCTCGTGACCAATGACGATGTGAACGACAACATATTTGACGGCACACCATACACGGCACAATTTGAATTTGCAAAAGAGCACCGACTCAAGTTGCTTAAAAAAGCATTTTTGGGTATTGACGAAAACTTAGCAAAAAAAATAAAAGAATTTGAACTAAATAATCCTTGGTTGACTGATTACTCACTGTATATGGCAATAAAAGAAATCGAGAACGAAAAGCCATGGTGGGAATGGAGCGATGAGCACGCTCACTACTATCGCTGTATCGAGGACATATATTCCTACGAGGACAAGGCGGCATTTTGGAAATTCGTACAGTACATATTCTACAAGCAATGGAACGGAATAAAAAAATATGCCAACCAAAAGGGCATAGCAATAATAGGCGATATGCCCATATATGTAGCTATGGACAGCGTGGATGTATGGAGCAATCTGCCGATGTTCTTAATTGACGAAAAAACGCTGAAAACAGAAAAAGTAGCCGGTGTTCCGCCGGATTATTTCAGCGAGGACGGACAGCTTTGGGGCAATCCGATTTATGATTGGAAGTCTATGAAAAAAGATAGCTACGGCTGGTGGCTTATGCGCCTTGAACAGTCACTGAAAACCTATGATACAGTGAGAATAGACCATTTCAGAGCCTTTGCGTCATATTGGGAAATCCCTGCTGACAGCGACACTGCCAAGGTAGGCGAATGGGCGGACGGTCCCGGTATGGATTTGTTCAGCACCGTGTTTGAAAAATTCGGCAATGATGTGCCTATAATAGCCGAAGATTTAGGCGTTTTCGGCGAAGATGTAGTCAGACTTTTGGAGGACACACATTTTCCGGGAATGAAGGTAATTCAGTTTGGGTTTGACCCCAACTCAGACTCCTCTCACCTGCCGCATAACGCAGATAAAAACAGCATAAACTATGTGGGTACACACGACAACAACACTCTCCTCGGCTGGCTGTGGGAAGCCTCTGAGGAAGAAAGAAAATTTGCTCTCGATTACTGTCATTTCAAAGGCGATAATTGGGGTGAGGGCGGCTACTATTCACACTCCTGCCGTTCAATAATCGAGGCTGTATGGCAAAGTGCATCTAACCTCGCAATAATATCTCTGCAGGATATGTGTGGTTTCGGCTCGGACGCAAGAATGAATATGCCCGGTGTAGCAGAAAAGAATTGGCGATTCAGAACCACAACAGAAACTATCGACAATATCGACCGAGATTATTTCATCCACATTAACTCAATGTACAGGCGAATGTACCCTGCATTTGAAAAATAAAAAAGCGGCGAGCACTATACGCTAAGTATAATGTTCGCCGCTTTATTTTATCAATCTTTTATGAAACATATTTTTAATGATTTAGGCAAAACCTTAAAATTAACTTCGCTGTAATCAAAGTTTTCGCCGTCACAATTACCTAAGAGAGCTGAGCCGTCACTCATCCAAATTCTGCCTGATTTCACATATGCATTGGTACAAAGTGAGCAGGTTTTCTGATTAGCCTCGCCCTTAGAATATTTGACGATAAGCGGTACCGCCTTAAC
The DNA here is from genome assembly GCA_900548085.1 of uncultured Oscillospiraceae bacterium. GTDB lineage: Bacteria > Bacillota > Clostridia > Oscillospirales > Acutalibacteraceae > Eubacterium_R. The sequence goes on from URJF01000052.1 coordinate 5,861, forward strand.
AAATGACATTCCGTCAAACATAGCAAGGTCCACTAACCCGTCGTCCAGCTTTGAGTCAGGTGCAGGACAAAATCCGCCGCCGTAATAGCTGGCGTTGCATATAGCCATAAGAGCGTAGTCTTTATTATCACAAGCAAGTATGTAATCCTCTCCTGTATCGAGGTTTACACAGTTCAGTTCATAACTGATTGTATAGTGGAGGGGCTTAGTCAAAACAGGAACGACAGCAATGTTATATGCCTGATGTCCCAAAAGCGGCACTTTGCCGGCAATTTTTCTGCCGATTGTCTCTACTATGGTGTCTAAGCCGTAAGACATAACATTTACGCATTTTTCGCCGTTATAATCTATCAAATCAATAGGCTTCACATCGTACTTCAGCTTTCCGTTATAAAAGCCGAAAGCCTTGATAACATTCTCTTCATTTATCTTTTTTGTGCCATAGATCTTTTTTGCAAAGTCGTTGCCCGTACCCAGCGGAAGAATCATGACCGGGGTATCCGTGCCGCACAATCCGTTAGCCACCTCATGCACAGTACCGTCACCGCCACAGCAAACGATAACACAGTCGGAGCCGTACTTTTTGCTGTACTCCTCCGAAATTCTTTGTGCATCTCCCTGAGCGTGAGTGACCTCCAATATCATATCGTCATCCAACAAACGAAAAGTAGATTTTATTCTTGAAAAAATTTTCACTTTGTCATCATTGCCCGAAATCGGGTTGATAATAAAAACATATTTCATAATAACTCCTCTTTTTTATGTTCAAATAACTTGAGTTCCACCGACAGGTCTGATTATAAGCACATGACAGCTGCCTTCGCCAAATACCTTTTCCATCTTTTCTTTGTATTCATCCAACAAATCATTAGGCACGAATGCTTGAATAGTGCCGGCAAATCCGCCTCCGTGTACTCTCCAAGCTCCTTTTCCGTCCAACAATTCTCTGCTCATAGCGAGAGCAAGAGACAACTTTTGCTCGGTAGGATTTTTTGGTGTATATACATTTTGATTGAGCATAAATGATGAATGACCGGAATCAATAATAACCTGCTTAAACTGCTCAAAATCGTTGTTTTCAAGAGCAGTTACTGCTTTTTCTACTCTCTTGTTTTCATTATAAAAATGGAAGGCACGGAGAAGTGCTCTGTCGTTTACTTTAGTTGTAAGCTCCGGCAGTCTTTCCAAAAATTCCTCATATGTAGTTTCTCTGAGTACAGACTTGCCCATAGCTTCAGCTACCGACTCCATCTCCTCTCTTACTGCGGCATAGTCGTCAGTAAGGTCCGAGTGATTTCCGCCTGTGTCTACGATGCAAAGAGAATGACCTGATTTTGAAAAATCATAGCCGATTTTTTTGATTACAGGCTCTTTTGTGGACTTAAAATCAATGGTAACAAATGTTCCCACAGAGGATGCCATTTGGTCCAAAAGACCACAGGGCTTTCCAAAAAAGACATTCTCGCTATACTGTGCAACCTTAGCAATATCAACGGGGCTGATTTTTCCGTCATTAAAGAGATACGAAAGGACCGATCCCAAAAGCACCTCAAAGGCTGCCGAAGACGAAAGGCCTGAGCCTCCCATAACATCCGAGGTAGTACAAGCGTCAAAACCGCTTACAACAAATCCCAAATCTTTTATACCGGCTGCAACTCCTTGAACGAGAGCAGTTGAGTCGCCAAACTTCTTTTCATCCGGAACGAGATCGTTGACGTCTACCACGTTCATTCTGTGTCCCTTGGATTTTACTCTGATAATGTTGTCATCATTTTTTGAAACGACTGCAATGGCATCGAGATTTATTGATGCAGCGAGCACCTTGCCGTTGTTGTGATCAGTATGATTTCCGCACACCTCTGTTCTGCCGGGAGCAGACATAATACTTACATCTCTGTCCCAACCAAAAAGTTCTCCAAAGGTGTTAAGCGTCTCAACATAGCGTGGCTTTTGGAGCTCCACAGCAGAGTCAGTAACATAAACTGCCTTTAGGTTTTTGTCAAAATCGCCACTGTTTATGGCGTTTATCATTTCTTTTACTTTCATATTTTTCCCCTTTTATAATACTATTCTGTATTTTTCTTTTTCGCTGTAAATGAGCAAGGTCTTTGTCATTTGAGCCGAGCGAATACCATAAAAGATATTAAAAATCAAGCTCGTAACACCCGTAAATCCCACAATAATCATAAGCAAGGTTATGAATGTGACAGAAAACGGGTTGGTCCATGCGGCACCCAACTTTGTATAAATATAAAGTCGTGGAGCAAAACCCAGTAGGCTCAAAAGAGAATAATAAATGAAATCATAGTGCATGGAGCCGTAATACTTAGACACCATTCCGACAGGAATAACAGGTATCAATCTCGTAACGGCGAGGACATACGGGTTTCCGTTGCCCTTAAAATGAATCCAATCTCTGATGAACCTGATTTTCTTTATGTTGAGTATCATACCTGCCCAGCCGCCGCCGAGAAATGTACCCTCAACATACTTCACACTGAAAAAGAAAAACATAAATACAACATTAAGAATTATCGCCTGCAGCAGCGGAAAGACCATACCCGAGACAACGCACAAAAAGCTGAGCGGTATAGGCAGCTGACATTTTGCTATATACAGCGCAAAAATGCACAGTATTATTTCAACCGGTGAATCGAGCCGTGCCACTGCATTGTCTATCCTCGTAAACCAAGCGATTATGGTATCAAATCTGACCTCAAGTACCTTATGATAGTACAGTACGATACCCAAAAACACAAGCACTGCGGCAGTTACCATAACAATAATGCAAGATATTAAATTTGTTTGGTGTCGCTTAGTGCTTTTCATTTACACACCCCAAAATCAATTAGATTCATAATAGTTGCCCAAAAAAGTAAATTCGGGCAGCTCGTCACTGAGAGCGCACAACAAATCCAGAGTGGACTCGTCATTGACGGAGCCCATAATATCGACATAGAAGTAATAGTCGAATTTGCCGTTTGCTACCGGTCGGGACTCAAGCTTAGTGAGGTTAAGTCCTGTCATAGAAAATCTGCCGAGTACACGATACAGTGAGCCGGTTCTGTGCGGAGCAGAAAAGATAAGCGAAATCTTATCTGCATCGTCGTCAATAACAAGCTCCTTAGAAATAACTATGAAGCGAGTGGTGTTATTAGACACATTTTGTATGCCTCTTTTCAAAATTTTGAGGCCGTATTTTTTGGCTGCACTCTCCGAGCAAATAGCCGCAATATTATTTTTATCACTGGAAGCAACATATTTTGCGGCAGCAGCAGTATTAGTAAAGTTGACTCCGGTAAAATCGAAGTTCTTTAGGAATATATTACACTGTGCGAGAGCCTGAGGATGAGAATATACATCCTCTATATCCTCATATTTTGTATCCGCTTTTGCACAAAGACAATGGTCAATCTTTAGGTCATAGGCGCCTACAACATAAAATCTGTATTTCATAATCAAATCATAGGACTCATGCACAGAGCCGGCTGTAGAATTTTCCACCGGGATTATTCCGAACAATGCCTTGTTCTGATTAACTGCCTCAAACACATCTTCAAATTGCTTGTAGAATGAAATAGGTGAGTCCGGAAACAGTGCGTTAGCCGCTCTGCCGCTGTACGCTCCGTCTACACCTTGACAGGCGATGGCCTTGCCGTTGGCAGTAAGTTTTTTGTGGCGGACAGCATTTTCTATACTGCTCCTAAGCTCTTGTCCTCCGCCGATAATCTTATGCTGCAAAGCACGAGAGGTATCCATAATAGCAGAAAACACCGTTTTCATGGCGTCACCCTGCTCGCCGCATTTTTCTGCCACATCGTCGAGTATTTCCTGCTCACGCTGAGCGTTGAGCACAGGTATATTATGCTCCACTTTATAGGCGGCTACACCTTTTGATACCT
>URJF01000053.1 GCA_900548085.1 uncultured Oscillospiraceae bacterium
CACCGCCATAGGACTGTCCCAAAACGAAGCAATAAAAGCATACAAGATGTTCAAGGCAGAGGCGGTAGATATAGTAAAAGCCAATCCTTATGCACTGATAGGAAACGCTACAGGCATCACTTTTGATAAAGCTGATCTGGTGGTACAGAATCTACAGGACAAGCCGCCCTTTGACTGCCGTGCACAAGCGGGAATAGCTTACATAGTCCGTCACAATCTCGGCAACGGACACACCTGCATACCAAGAGACAGGATATTTGAGCCGGCTAAGGAGCTTTTGGGCTGTGATGACGACGCAGTGGATATCTCTATCGACAACGCTATAGAGAACAAAGCACTCGTTCAGGTAGAAATCGACGGCAGAGAATTTTTGTTCCTGCCCGAAATATACGGAGCAGAAAAAGGAATAGCAGACAGAATAAAAATAATGGTGGAATATCCGCCAAAAGAAAGTGAAATATTCGCAAGCGAGATATATGCCTTTGAACAAGCCAACGGAATTGAGTTTGATGACAAGCAAAGAGAGGCTATTGAGACAGCAGTCAACAAAGGTCTGCTGATACTCACAGGAGGCCCCGGTACAGGCAAAACAACCACGGTAAAAGGCATAATTAAGCTGATGAAAAACAGAGGACTGAAAGTTGCGCTGACTGCACCCACAGGCAGAGCAGCTCAGCGAATGGAAGAACTGACCGGCTATGAGTCAAAGACGATACACAGACTGCTGGAAGTAGAGTACAAGGACGACAGCGACGCACCGTCATTTATACACAATATACAAAATCCTTTGGACTACGACGCAGTAATAGTCGACGAGCTATCAATGGTAGATGTGGTACTGTTTTCGGCACTGCTCGATGCGCTGCCGCTGCACTGTCGACTGATAATGGTAGGAGACCAAAATCAGCTGCCGCCTGTAGGCGCAGGCAATGTTCTCCGTGACCTGATAGACAGCGACACAATCGGAGTGGTTACTCTCGACAAGGTATTCCGTCAGGCAATGCAAAGCAAAATAGTAACCAATGCCCACAGAGTTGTGGCAGGAGAAATGCCCGAAATTGACAACAGCGAAAAGTCCGATTTCTTTTTGCTGAGAGAAAATAATAAGTACAATGTACCAAAAAAGATACTCGACCTTGTAACTCTGCGACTGCCTAACTCCTATGGGTTGGACGCTATGAATGACATTCAGGTGCTGTGTCCCAGCAGAATGGGCGAAACAGGAACGCAGAATATAAATGCCGTACTGCAAGCCAAGTTGAATCCTCCATCAAAGGACAAGCAAGAAATCAGGTACAAGGGCTACACTCTCCGTGAGGGTGACAGGGTAATGCAAATAAAGAACAACTACGATGTACCTTGGTTTCGTCCTATGGAGAACGGTACAGGCGTCTTTAACGGGGATATAGGAATACTGACTCGAATAGACAAGGGAAACAATATTATCAATGTAAAATTCGACGACAAAGAGGCTATGTACTCGTCGGAAAATGCAAGAGAACTTGAGCTGGCATACGCTATGACGGTGCACAAATCTCAAGGAAGTGAATTTCCGGCAGTAGTTATGCCCGTAATCGCTACTCCAAAAAAACTGGCGTACAGAAATCTTTTTTACACCGCTCTGACGAGAGCCAAAAAATTATTAGTCCTGGTAGGCAACGAGGATGGAATACGCACTATGGTAGACAATGACAAAAAGTCAAGACGATACAGTGCACTCAAATTCTTTATTGAAAATACGATAGATATATAGTAGAATACATTTAGACAGAAATCAGGTGAAATCAATATGTTCGGATACGATTTAGGAATAGACTTAGGCACAAGCAATCTGGTAATCACAGTACCTGACAAGGGCGTTGTGCTCAACGAGCCATCATATGTGGCATACGACACAGAAAGTGAAAAGGTGCTGTACGCAGGACGCCGTGCCTATTATCTCCAAGGCAGAGAGCCTAACGGAGTGTCAGTGATTCAGCCTCTCCGTGACGGCGTAATAAGCAACTACGACCTCACACAACAGATGGTAAAATTCTTTATCAACAGAGTAATTAAGCGCAGCATATTTAAACCGAGAGTTGTGGCATCGATGCCTGCTCTCGCTACAGATGTAGAAAAGCGAACACTTATATCAGTAATAATCACTGCCGGAGCGAGATCTGTGTGTCTCATTGAGGAGCCATTGTGCGCCGCATTCGGAGCGGGTATTGATCCGCAGCAACCAAACGGTGCTTTTGTAGTGGACATTGGCGGCGGTACTACTGATATGGCTGTAGTTTCTCAAGGTTCAATGAGCCAAACCGAAACTGTAAAAATAGCCGGAAACGCCTTTGACGAAGAAATCGCCAGATTTTTAAAAGAAAAATATGACACACTTATAGGACTGCGAACAGCGGAGGAAATCAAAAAAACTATCGGCTGTGCAGTACCGAGAACGGAAGAAATCACTATGACGGTAAAAGGCAGAAGTATGCTGAACGGCATGCCCGTATCGGTAGAAATATCTTCTAACGAAATATACCACTGCCTAAAACCTCTTTTGGCAGAAATCGCAGCTGCTGCTCAAATTATGTTCGAGCGTACATCACCACAGCTTGTGGCAGACATAACGACTTCGGAAATTTTGCTCACAGGCGGTTCGGCTGAACTGTACGGTCTCAGCGAGCTGTTTGCAGAAACCTTGGAGCAGGATGCAGTTGTTGTACCACAGCCTAATCTCTGTGTAGCAAAGGGTGCTTGCGTAGCGCTGAACAAGATGCATATTTTGGACAATTACGGCTATCAGTTCAAGACCAAAGAGGATGTAAGAATAAGATGATCCAAATATATTATGGCTACGGGAAAGGAAAAACCACTGCAGCAATAGGTGCCGGAATGAGAGCAAAAGGTGCAGGTATGAATGTAAGTTTTGTGCAGTTCTACAAGGACAACAAATCATCTGAGCTCTCAGTGCTGCCCTTTGATATTTTTGAGGCACCTGACATTTTGCCGTTTAACCCCGGGGACGAGTACAAGGAATGGGTAGACAAAGTAGTCAAATATATTGAGTCAAACGACAGCGATATGATTATACTCGATGAATTTTTGGACCTTATACCAAAATTTTTGTCTGCAGATGATGCCCTTAATTTACTCCGCAAAAACAAGGAATACATACTCACAGGGCACACACTGATTGAGCCGCTGTTCGACAAAGCGGACTATATAACAAATTTTAAAAAAGAAAAGCACCCCTATGACAAGGGTGTCAAAGCAAGAAAAGGAATAGAATATTAGGAAGGATTGTTTATGGACAGATTTGCAAAGTTGCACCCAATAGTACACATTGTGTTTTTCGGTGCCACATTTGTATTTTTGCTGTCCGTAAACAATCCTTTTTTTTCTGCCGTTTCGCTGATTTGCGGACTCATATATTGCTTTTTGGCAAGAGGAAAAGATGCACTAAAAAGTCTGAAATTCTCGGTAATTATTATGATAACCATAAGTCTGTTTAACTTTTTGTTCGCTCACTACGGAATGGATGTTCTGTTTACCATAGGAATGAACGAATTTACCGCCGAAGCACTGTTCTACGGCTTTAATCAGGGAATGGTACTGTCGGCAGTCCTGCTGTGGTTTGCCGCTCTGTCGAGGATAGCGGACAGCGAAAGAGTAATATATTTTTTGCGTTTTGTGCCAAAAATTGCCTTAGTCTTTTCTATGGTGTTGGGATTTATTCCGAGATTCACAAAAAAAGCAGAGGACATAAAAAATGCACGACTCGCACTGTACGGCGGAAAACAGAGCAAAAATATCAAGGACAGAATGAAAACAGCTATGTCTAATTTTTCCGGTCTGATAACATACAGCCTGGAAAGCAGTATAGTAACCGCCGACTCAATGAGAGCCCGAGGCTACAATCCAAAGGCGCAAACAAAAAACAGATACAAAATCACAGTCGGCGACTGCATAACAACGGCGATTATGATAATATTCTGTGCAGTATATATAGCAGAAAAAGCGAGAGGAAACATAATATTTGTTTTTGATCCAACGATATACAGCGAACGATTCAGTGTGGCAGGTTTTGTCTGCTTTTTAGGGATAGAAATATTCCCATCAGCCACATATATTACGGAGGAATTACTATGGAAGTTATCTCGTGCAAGGACCTGAGCTTTGCTTATCCAAAAAGCGAAAACAATGTGTTCAGCAGAGTAAATCTGTCCGTAAACAGCGGTGAGATGGTACTGCTTATAGGCGAAAGTGCAACAGGAAAATCCACACTGTTGAAACTGCTGAAAAAAGAAATCGCTCCCTTTGGCAAAAAAGAGGGTGAAATAACAATAAACGGCACCGCCTGTTATGTGTCCCAAAATGTGTACGAAAGCTTAGTTACCGACCGAGTACGCTCCGAGCTTTCTTTCGGACTGACAAATATGGGAATGGACGGCTATGAAATAGAGCTGCTGGTGGCAGAAACAGCATCGTATTTTAACTTGGAAAACAAACTCGACAGCGAAATTTCATCATTGTCGGGAGGAGAAGTTCAGATGCTCAATTTGGCGTCGGTAATGATAATGAAGCCTGATATTCTTCTGCTGGATGAGCCTACATCACAGCTTGATCCAGTATCGGCGGCAAGGTTTTTGGAAATGATTAAGAGACTGCACAGAGATTTTTCCACCTCAATAATTATGGCGGAGCACAATCTTGACTCTGTATTCGACTCCTGCAACAGCCTGCTGATAGCAGAAAAGGGCAACGGAATAACAAAACTGTCACCTGATGAGACAATACGATACTTAAAAAGAATCGACAGTCCGCTAACTGCACTGATACCTATACAGTACCGACTGTATGACGGAGCGAGAACAATCGAACAGTGCCGTGAAATACTAAAAACCAAACAGCTGAATGTACCCGATGAGCGTACTGAAAAATGTGATGTCGCACTAAAGGCAAGCAATATCAGCTTTGCCTACAAAAAAGGCATTGATATTTTGGACAGGCTGTCCCTAAAGGTCTACAAAGGCAAAATCAATGCTGTACTCGGTCCTAACTCAAGCGGAAAGTCTACTCTGCTTTATACTTTGGCCGGTGTGAAGAAGCCATACTATGGTAATATAAAATATAACGGTAAAATTTCAATGCTGTGTCAAAATGTGTGGAATTTGTTCACAAAAGATACCTGTGAAGAAGAAGTAGCTTTTGGTGATCTCACAAAATTCTTAGGCATCGGTGACGAGCTGAAAAAACGGCACCCCTATGATATATCCGGCGGTCAGGCACAGCGAATAGCGTTGGCAAAGGTGCTGGAGACAGACGCCGATATAATCCTTTTGGACGAACCTACAAAGGGATTTGACCCACTGATAAAAAAGCAATTTGCAAGTCTGCTGAGTGAGCTGTGCAAAAAGGGCAAAACAATACTTATCGTCACTCACGATATAGAGTTTGCAGGCGAATACGCTGACCTTGTTTCATTTTTATCGAGAGGAAAAATTATCACTACTCTCCCCCGCCGCACTTTCTTTTCTTCTCTAAATTTTTACACCACCGCAATATCAAAAATCACAAAGGGCACTGCGAATAACATTGTAAGCCTAAATGACTTGGTAGAGGCAGGAGGTGCAGAATGAAAAATTATATTCTTCTGCCGATTTCCGTCCTGTCGCTAATCGGAATAATAATTTGGCAAATGTTCTGCGCAAATGAAGTAAATTACTATATAGTATCTGTAAGCATACTTGTGCTGTCGATGCTGCCGTTTTTTGCCTCATTTGAAAAGAAAAAAATATCCACGGGCGAACTGACACTTACTGCAACCCTCATAGCGATAGCGGTAGTTTCCCGTGCAGTATTCTACCTTATACCGCAGGTCAAACCTATCGCCGCAGTGGTAATCGTATCTGCTGTATGCTTAGGTGCGGAACGGGGATACATAGTCGGAGCATTCTCCGCTTTTATCTCAAACTTTATATTCGGTCAGGGATATTGGACTCCGTTCCAAATGGTTGCACTGGGAATGGTCGGGCTGGTGTCCGGTCTGATATTCAAAAAGCTGAAGATAAACAAAATTACGCTCTCAATAGTAGGATTTGTTCTCACATTTGCCCTGTACGGTGTAATAGTGGATGCCTCAACAATTATGATGGCATACGGCACCAAGGTTACTCTCGCCGGTGCTATGACAATTTACGGAGCAGGTGTTCCCTTTTCTGCTGTGTTCGGAGCAGCTACGGCGGTATTCCTATTTTTATTCGGAGTACCGTTCATAAAAAAAATCGACAGAATAAATACGAAATACAACATAACAAAAGCAGTTTTGTAACGAAATACAAAACTGCTTTTTAGTTAATTATTTGATTGTTATGCCTCGTTCTTCTCTCTGCTTTGCCAAATCCGCTTCCATCTTTTCTCTATACTCACCGGTGAGGTTATAGAAGAACATCGGTATAATGCACAGCAAAAGTGATATGGCAGGAATGAGTGAAATAACGCTGAAAATACCCTGACGGACATTGTGAGGCATATCCAGAGGATTAGCCGTAACTGATGCCGAAATGGTGCTGACATCGAGGTCAACAATGATGTACATAAGTATTATAGCCGAGGTAGCTATTGCATTTCCAAACTTTGTAACAAAGGACTGAATGGCAGAACCCATTCCTGTAAGGCGGACACCTGTTTTCAGCTCCATATAATCCAGACAATCGCCAACCATGGCAAAAGCGCAAACATTTATTGTTCCGCACGGTATAGTAGAAATGAGCAGACATGGTACACAAGCCCAGAAATTTTTGTAGCCAATGAACCACATAGCAAGTGATGATGCTGCGCCTATAAGCGATGACACGATAATAATTTGCTTATACGAAAACTTTTTAATAAGCGGTGTAACGGCGAGCATTGCGCCGAACATGCCTACTGCGCTCGCAACTGCAAGCACTGTGGAAACCGTTGAAATATTGGACTGCAAAGCCTGTTCAAGCTCTGCTCCGCTCAAATTTGTAGGATCTTTTCCAACATAGAAGGAATATCTCGCTACATGAACAGCACCTGCCTGGAACATATATCTTGCCGCAGACAGAATACCCATAAGCGCAGTGAGCATAAGAGGTTTGCAGGTGAATATCAGTTTCAATGAATTAGGCTGTGACTTGTCTTTTTTAGGTGGGAGAGGTATATTCACTCTCTCCTTTGTCTTAAAATACACTCTTACAAAGAGAATATTGCCGATAATCGAGCACACAAGAGCCATAACCGTGTACTTTGTTTTTTCGAGTGATGTACCCGACAAATTGAACTTAGGCAGTACAAAACCTAAAAGCATAAACAATCCCATAGGGATAGCCGAACCGATACCGTTAGTAGTACGGGCTTTCGAGATAATCGAACCACGCTCGTCAGCATTTGGCGTAAGCGCATTAGGTAAGCTCCAAAACGGTACATCGGATGAGGTATAAATCATACCCCAGGCAACATAAGTAACAGCGGCATAAATCATCTTTTGGCTGTCTGCCAAGTTTGGCGAAGTAAACAAAAGCAATGTGAGGATAGCCACCGGAATGGGAGTGTAAAGCAAATACGGCTTCATCTTGCCCTTTTTGGGATTTGCATGGTCCATAATATAGCCCATGATAGGGTCATTTATTGCGTCCCATATTCGTGCAAGAAGCATCAGCAACAAAACAAAAATAGGCGTAACCTTCAGCACATTCAAATAAAAGTCAGATATGTATGAGCTCATTATTCCATAAACCATACCCTGACCTAATGCACCTACGCAATACGCCATCCATTCTTTCTTCGGTACATAAGTCGTGTTTTTCATAACATTCTACTCCAATTAAATTTGCCGCAACCTACATACACCTGTACACACGGTCAATCAAATGACCTGCTTATAAAATAACATATTATATTTGTACCTGTCAATAATTTGTGTTATAATAATATTATTATGAGAACAAAAATTTTAGTAAGCGCCTGCCTTTTGGGCGAAAATTGCAAATACAGTGGTGGCAATAATTTTAATCCTAACGTTGTCGCACTGAAGGAATATTTTGATTTGGTACCCGTATGTCCCGAATGTTTCGGCGGACTTCCCATACCGAGAGTGCCTTCCGAAATAGTTGGTGACCGAGTGTTGTCGAAAGACGGAGAAGATTTGACAGACATTTTTTTATCCGGAGCGGAGCAAACTCTGTACATTGCTAAGGAATGTAATGCTCCGGCAGCTATGCTGAAAGAGAAGTCTCCGTCTTGCGGATTCGGCAAAATTTATGACGGCACATTTTCCGGCACTGTTATAGATGGTGACGGTGTCACAGCGGCGCTTTTGCACGCAAATGATATAGCAATATTCGGCGAAAGCCAAACAGAAAAGTTAATTCAATTATATTACTGAGGTTAATTATGAAAAAGATTTTAGCAACGATTATGTCAACAGTAATCATAGCCGCTGTTGCGGTGGTAATAGTATACAATGCTCAGCCAAACAACAATCAGCCCACCACAGCCACAACTGACGCATCCACTGCCGCTAAGCAAATACCTACAGAAAAAGCGCTAATCAAGGAATCGGATGCTATAGATATGATAGAAAGTTATTCGGACAAACAATTAGGGCTAGGCAAGGAAGACCGTAAAAAATGCTCGTTTATGGTATCCAACTACGGAGAAGTCATAGGCAACGAAAGCTATGTCAAAGTTATTGCCGCAACAAAAAAAGAGCATAAAGACAAAAAGAGTGGAAAGATTACCTTTACTTTTGACACAAAAGGCGAATATTTCATAAGCTACGATGGAAACAAGGTTATGATGAAGAACGCATCTACCGGAAAATATACAACAATAAAATAAGATAAAAAATATGCAGTCAAGGATTGGCACAACTGTCACCTTGACTGTTTATTTTTATCTTCACACAAAAAAACAGTCGGCATAAAGCCGACTGCTTATTATCAATATAACAATGTGATTATTCGTTAATCTTTGTTACAACGCCTGAACCAACTGTTCTACCGCCTTCACGGATAGCGAAACGAAGACCTTCTTCGATAGCGATAGGAGTGATGAGTTCTACATTCATATCAACGTTATCACCAGGCATACACATTTCTACACCCTCTGGAAGAGTGATAACACCTGTAACGTCTGTGGTTCTGAAATAGAACTGAGGACGATAGTTGTTGAAGAAAGGAGTATGACGGCCACCCTCGTCCTTAGAAAGAACGTAAACCTGACCTGTGAACTTGGTGTGTGGGTGGATAGAACCAGGAGCTGCCAATACCTGACCTCTCTTGATGTCTGTTCTCTGAACACCACGAAGAAGACAACCGATGTTGTCACCAGCCTCAGCATAGTCAAGAATCTTTCTGAACATTTCGATACCTGTGCAAACTGTTGAACGGATTTCGTCACGAAGGCCAACCATTTCAACTGTATCGTTAGTGTTAAGCTTACCTCTCTCTACTCTACCTGTAGCAACTGTACCACGACCTGTGATTGTGAATACGTCCTC
>URJF01000054.1 GCA_900548085.1 uncultured Oscillospiraceae bacterium
CAGTGCTGACGGTACTATAATATTTTTAAAGCTGAACTTAAAATCAAACTTGGCAGCCTGCTTATTCACTGAAGATTTTTGAGATGTCATAACTTTTATCCTCCATTTCATTCAGGAATACCTCCTCCAATGACAGATTTGCACTGTCAATGTGGATGGGGTTCATTTCGTAAAAACGATTTTCGTCAATATACGAACTAATAATGATAGTAGCCATTTTTCCGTCTATGGTCAGTCCTTTGTTCGGTATCGACTCCAGAGCCTTAGCCTGCTCCTCGGTCTCAAAAATCAGCCTGTACTTTTTGTACTCGCTGCTTATGTCATCTACGGAAACATTCATAGTCAGTTTTTTGCCGTTAATCAGTCCCACGTGGTCACAAAGGTCAGACAACTCCTGAAGATTATGACTGCTCATAATCATCGAGCATCCTGTCTCTGCCATATATTCGAGAAATATCTTTTTGCACATATTACGCTTTTGAGGATCAACGCCGTCAAATACCTCATCGAGAAGCATATACTTAGGTCTGGTGGACATAGCGAGGATAATCTCAGCCTGTCTCTGCATACCCTTAGAAAATGAACCGATATTCTTTTTTGTATCTATCTCCATGGCATCCACAAGATTGTTGAACACCTTTTCGGAAAAATTAGGATAATAACCCTTGTATAACTTTTTCATACGCTTTAGGTTGGCGCCGGGCATAAAATATACATCGTCCGGAATGTATATAAGGTCTGCTCTGACCGCTCCGTTGTCATACACATTTTTGTTATCCATCGAGATAAATCCCTTTGTAGGCTCGAGTATGCCTGCGCACATCTTGAGCAAAGTAGTTTTGCCGGCACCGTTATAGCCTACAAGTCCGTATATAGAAGAATTTTCAACTTCAAAATTTATATCCTCTATGGCTGTAAAGTCACCGAACGACTTTGATACAGAGTTAATCTTTATCATTTGTTCCGTCCCCCTCATAAATTTTGTCTACCAAAGACAACAGTTCCTCTCGAGATACGCCCTTAGCCTTGCCCGATACTACTGTCTGCCTTATATCCTCCAGGGCGGACTCAACGATTCTTCTGTTGCCTATAGGATTTTTTGCAACAAAAATTCCTCTGCCCTGTGCCGAATACACGATTCCGTCGTGCTCCAAATCCGAGAATGCCCTCTTGATTGTATTCACATTTATGTTCAGCTCCAGACTCAGCGACCGTATGGACGGCAGCTTGTCGCCGGGTGAATAAACGCCGGTGTTGACAAGCATAATCACCTGCTCCTTTATCTGTTCATAAATAGGCACTCTGCTGTGATAATCAATAAAAATCAATTTTGAGTCCCCTTCCATAATGTTAGCTAACTGTGCTATCTCGTGTAGCACAGTTAGAATATAGCATACAAATTTTTGTTTGTCAACAGGTTTTATAAAAAATTTTGCAAAAAAAGCCACGACTTTATGCCGTGGCTTTCTGTTATTTTTTTAGTAATAAGATATATTATTTAGTCTTTACTGCCCTTACTGTGCTCCAGCCTGAATAATATTTCTTTCCGTCTACAGTCTTATATGTTCTGACTCTGACATAATACTTTTTGGACTTCTTAAGGCCGCTGACTGTCTTAGAAGAAGTCTTTGCGCTCTTAACGGTAGCAGTCTTTGTTGTCTTAGAGGTGAACTTTTTACTTGTGCTGTACTGCACCTGATAGCCTGTAGCCTGTTTGCTCTGCTTTGTCCAAGCAACCTTGAATGCCTTTTTCTTAGCAGAAACAGATGTAATTCTGCTCATCTTAGGGTTGATAACAAAAGTTTTCTTAACAGTACCCTTGTAATTGCCGCTAAATGTAACTGTTGCAGTAGCAGTACCTACATTTTTATTAGCAGAATATTTTACTGTGTAATACTTAGAAGAAACGGTCTTGCCCTTAGCGTCTTTAACCTCTACAGCAGGCTTATATGCTTTGCCGGAATATACGCTCTTTGTATAATCGAGAGTAACTGACTTAATCTTGCTGATATTTGTTGTGGAAGCTACTTTAGAGCATACTGTGCACTTTTTAACAATCTTACCGTCTGCCTTTGTTGTAGCAGGAGTTACTGTGCTCTTGTATGAATGGTCGGAGGTAGCAGCAAATGAAAGCACTACGCCCTTGTCGCCGTCTGCACAGGTATACATTCTCTTGCCGCCGGTACAAGGCTTTATGGTAGATTTAGTAATTTTGAGGACATGGGTATAACCCTCTTTGTCGATAGCTTTTACGAAATACTCACAAGCAAGGACAGCCTCTTTTGTTGCATAGGCGTTATCCTCACCGAGATATGTAATGATACCGTTTTTGCTCTCAAATCCTGAGTACAGATTGTTATAAGCAACAGATGCACGGTCAAGGTCGCCCAAAGCAGAATATGCCATAAGTGCAACAGCTGTGGAATCGGCGCTGGTTGTGTTATACTCTGTGCTGTAGTAATAGCCATCATCGTTAGTGTACTTTTCCAAAACAGAAACCGCATCTGAAACGATGTCCTTATAATCATCTTTGTACTTAGCTATAGCAGTAAGGAAAACAGCTGTGTTGTCGGCAGCAAATCCCCAGAAATTCATACCCTTGCCTTTTACATAATAGCCTTTGATAAAAGCATTGCAAAGCTTTTTGCCGAAGGATTCGCTTGCTGCTTCGATAGCTACACGATAGTAATAGGGGTTGGAAATATTGTTTACATCCAAGCTTTCAAACTGCTCAACAAGATTATAGCCATTGTAGTTTTCCGGATTAAGTCCCATTGTTCTGAGAGTAGAAATGACCGCACCGTAAACTGCGAGAGCGTCTGCCGATTTAGCGTCTGCTGTCAGTCTGCCGTTGTCTGCAAGTGCCCGGTCAACGCTTGCGAGATAGGTCTTTTCATACTTAGACATATCATATCCGGAGTTAAGATATGTAAGATAATCTACAGCTGAGTCTACTGTAAGCTCTTTTATATCCTTGAGCAAAAATTCTGCTCCGCCGTTGAGCTTTGATTTTACTGTAGTAACGAGTGGGTTTTCGCTGACAGTAACCTTACAATAAGGTGAAAAAATGTACTCGCCTTCATTATTGGTTTCAGCAGTAAGCTCATATGTACCTACTTTGTCGAAAGAAAGAGTAACCTTTCCGTCTTTGTCGGTAGTACCTACCACATCATCTCCGCACATAATGCTGAGATTGTTCGCCGGGAGAGTAACATTCTCATAAGTTACAGGATCAAAACCGCTCTTAGCAGCAGAGAGTGTAAACTTTTGGTTAGGAACAACATTGTTGACTGCTCTTGTATTAAACTCCACATACTTGTCCATATATGATGAAGTGTCTTGATAGAACATATACTCAAGATAATCACCGTCATTTACAGCAATGTTGAGTCCGCTTACCATAGCACCGCTCTGGCGATATGATATATTTCCGCCCTCACCGAATGCCGCAGTAACCCAACCTGATTGTGCAACTTTAAGCGGAGCGTAGTCCATAAAGTCATCACCGAACATTGCGATATGAGCGGCAATAGTAGCATCGAGGATGGTAGGAACATCGAGAGTGTCCTTATATCCTGTATCATACTTGTCCGACAGGTCTGCACTGACTTTAATCTCAGTAGGCATCATGGTGAACACACCGCCGTCATAGACGCTGAACTCTACTGATTTTTCGCCGTTTGCAGCCAGTGCCGAAAACGAAATTGTCATTGTGCTCAAAAGCATACAGATGCTCAAAAGCACAGATAATACTTTTTTCATAAAAAGCCCTCCAATAAATAATGATAATAAAAACAAAAAAACTCTGCTTTTGCAGAGTAGTAGGCACAGAAACAAAACGGCAGATGCCGCTATCTTAATTTCTTGCTTTTCCACTTGCCCAAAAGCGAAATTATCCTTCGACACGTCTCCCGGCTCATGACAAAGCAAATAGCGCACAGCCACTCCTTCTCGATTAGCTCAATGGATTGTGGCCGATTCATCAAATACGGTAATGGCGGTTGCTCGGGACTCCAACCCGATTCCGTTTGCCAAAGGCGGTATTTTGTTTTCGCCAAAATTATAACACACTGCTCAAGTCATTGCAATATTATACGGTACTTTTTTACTATATGGCTATTGAAAAATAAAATGAAAGTGATATAATAATTTTTGAACACAAAACTATTAGGAGATGTTAATATGCAAAAGAAGGATATTGATTGGTCAAGTCTCGGCTTTGGCTACATCAAGACAGACAAAAGATTTGTCGCTCACTACAAAGACGGCAAATGGGACGAGGGTGCTCTCATCGACGACGATATGATTCAGATGAACGAGTGTGCCTGCGTTCTTCAATATGCTCAGACCTGCTTTGAAGGTCTTAAGGCTTATACCACAAAGGACGGCAGAACCGTATGCTTCCGTCCCGACCTGAACGCTGCTCGTATAGCAGATTCCTGCCGTGGACTTGAGATTCCTGTTTTCCCTGATGATAAATTTGTAGAAGCTGTTAAAGCAGTAGTAAAGGCTAACGAGGCTTGGGTGCCTCCATATGGCAGCGGCGCTACTCTTTACATTCGTCCATATGTATTCGGTATCGACTCTGTTATCGGTGTAAAGCCGGCTACAGAATATCAGTTCAGAATGTTTGCTACACCTGTAGGTCCTTATTTCAAAGGTGGCGCAAAGCCTATCACTATCCGTGTATCAGACGTTGACCGTGCAGCTCCGAGAGGAACAGGCAACATTAAGGCAGGACTTAACTACGCTATGTCACTCCACAACATTATGGACGCTCACAGAAAGGGATTTGACGAGAATATGTATCTCGACCCTGCTACCAGAACTAAGGTAGAAGAAACCGGCGGTGCAAACTTTATTTTCGTAACAAAAGACGGCACTGTCGTTACTCCAAAATCAGACTCTATTCTTCCTTCTATCACCCGTCGTTCTCTGATGGTTGTAGCAGAGAAGTATCTCGGTCTCAAGGTAGAACACAGAGAGGTTATGTTTGACGAGCTTAAGGACTTTGCAGAATGTGGACTTTGCGGCACAGCAGCTGTTATCTCCCCTGTCGGCAAAATCGTAAATCACGGCGAAGAAATTTGCTTCCCATCGGGTATGGAAGAAATGGGTCCTGTTACAAAGAAGTTGTACGAAACCCTCACCGGCATCCAGATGGGCGAAATCGAAGCACCTGAAGGCTGGATTTGCGAAATCAAATAATCAACACTATACAAAAGCGAGCATATCAATCGATATGCCCGCTTATTTTTTGCTATAAAAACAACAAAAAAATCAGAGGTCGAATTATTGGACCTCTGATTTTATTTTTTCTTTGTTTTCAGTCGGCTTTTGGAACAATATTGTTACTCGGAAGGTGCGGCGCTGTGAATCGTAGGACCAGCGGACATTTCCGTGATTTTGTTCTGCGTGCCGTTTGATTATTTTTGTACCGAAGCCGTGATTTCCGGCGTCTGATTTTGTGGTGAACAGTGTGTCGTCAAGATGATTTGGCGATTTGTCTGAGGAGTTCTCCACGCTCAAAATATCCATTCCGTTTACATTTCGCAGAGACAGCTCTACTCGTTTTTCGGTACTCCTCTCTGCCGCCTCTACTGCATTGTCCAAAATGTTATTGAGTATAACAGAAAGTTCGGAGTCATCAATATAGCTCAGATTGGCTGTCTTTGCCTCGTAGGTGAATTTAATATTCTTTTGCTGACAAACGACAATATACTTGTTCAAAATCAAATCGAGCATTTTATTGCTTGAAATTCTCAGCTTATTTTTATTTTCAAAATATGGATAAATTTCGCCGATATATTTTCTTACATCCTCAACTTTTTCAAAACTGCTGATGGTCAAAAAATGATTTTTTGTATCATGGAACAACATTTGCAGTTCGCTGTTTTGGTGCTCGAGGACATTCATATAGGTGGTATTAAGATTATACAGCCTGCTCTCCATCTCGAGTTCGTTAATCTTTGACTCCTTATTGGCGAGAGACTGATAATAGACGAATATGAATACGCTGGATACGATGAACAGAACGCAAACCACAGCCGAAGTTACCTTGTACATGGTAGTGACCTTTGTGGTGGAGGCTGTGTACAAAAACAGCGTGCAGGAAATCATAGTCAATATAGGGAACATAAACAGCGGCATAAATTGGGTAGCACTGTTTTTCTTATGTCCCATTTTGATTACAATAGCTGCCAAGAGCTGTGACAGGACAAAATACACAAGTTTACTTATTATGACAATAATAAGTAGTGCATACACATCATTTCTATAGCTGTCGGCAGCAAATCCAATCACCATAGAAAGAACAAAAATCGTCAAAATTTCTGCCGAATACATCAGCGCATCAAGAATTATACTCTGTATTGCAGCATTCTTTTTAGGAATATCAAAGCATAGTATTGCAAAAGCAAAATTGATAATAAAAAACACAATCAAATTTACTATTATATTATCAATCACATTGAATATTATTGAGCTGGGTATAAACAATCCTAAGCCGATTAAAATAACTGCTGCATTGGATTTTTGCTTTTTTTCATAAATTCTTGTAAAAAAGCAAAATGATATAATCATTTCGAAAATATAAACAAGAATCATAACGATTTCTCGTTCCATCAATTTTCCTCCATAAATTTCATCAGTTTTCTATAGAACTCGGACTGTCTGCTTCTGGCAACACTAATCTTATATTTTTCACACAGAATAACATGACTGCGGTCAAATGAAGTGACATAGTTTAAATTTATCAAATAACTTTTATGAGGAACGACGAACATTGTGCCGACTAATCTGTCGTGCCAAAAAGTCATATTTTGGTCCGAATAATACACATCTCCGTCACCGGTTACTATCTTAGTCTCTCTCTTGACTATTTCCGCATAAACTATATCCTGAAGTGCGACACGCATATAATTGCTGTCATCTCTCAGATAAAATCCAATGGTAGAATTATCTATTCTTTTTATTGCATCGCTAAGTCCTCTGTAAAATCTCTCGGAGTCCAGCGGCTTTTCGAAAAAGCGAACGGCGTTCAAATTAAGGGCGTCGTCCAAATATTTTTTGTGGGCAGTTATGTACATAAGAACAATGTGGGGGAATTTTTTTCGCAATTCCTCGCCTACTGCCAATCCGCTGAACTCGTCCATCTCCACATCGAGTATAGCCATATCAAATTTTATATCACTGTCCAACAAATCCTTAGGCGAAGTGAATATATGGTTTTCAAAATCGACGCAATTTTGCACCGAGAAAAACTTTAGATGATCAACCACAATATCAATATACATCTGCTCATCATCACATACCGCAATATTCAAACCATCACCGCCCTCATAAAAATCAACAGAAAAAGCCCTACCGACTAATGATACCATATCATATAGATAAATACAATTACTTTTCTCTGTTGTCAATCAATGTGTGTGCAATAGACTCCAATATATCAATTTCTCGGTCTGTACACACATTCAATAAATCCACCAAATTGTCTCTCTTGTTGTCTCGTATTTCGCCATACAGAACATAATCCAATCTTGCACCTAAAGCGTCACATATGCTGATCAGCGTGTTGAGACTATAGGAACCGCCGTTCTCCACAGTAGAAATATGAGTGGCAGATAAATTCACTTTTTTTGCCAATTCTTCCTGTGTAATGCGCTGTTCTTTACGAAGCTTAACAATATGTGCTCCAATCTGTATCGCTTCAACTTTGACTTTATTCATATCATCACCTATAATGATTATATCACAGTTTTGTATATTTTGTCTACTACTATTTAGTAGTTCTACTAAAATAGTTTGTAAATATTAACCAGATTAGTAGAACTACTAAAAATCGCAGGATTTGCCCGAAAATGTCGTATTTTTTGCACACTTTTGTTTTTCATGTTGATTTTGCAGACGGTGATGATATAATTAGCGTGAGAATAGCGGACAAGTTATTTTCGAAAATTTACTTCAAGAAAGGTGATCTATTATGAAAACAAGTTATCTGGAAAAGGCTTTTAAGAAGGCAGTTAAAATTGCTGTAAAAAACAGCAGCAACAGCACAACAAGCGGCGCTGTTTTTCAGCCTAAGGCACCTTCGCAGTTAAAGGAATTCAGCAAAGCTGAGAAATGATATACAAATTCTCCGAAGCTTTAGCCAACAAGCTTCTGACAAAAGAGAGCATCACCAAAGATGAAGTTGAGCTTTATGCCTACGGTATATTTATGTTGCTTTCGCACTCAATGTATTTGGTGCTTGCTCTCATTCTTGGATTGCTGACAAAGTGCTTACTCGAAAGCATTATTTTCTATTTTGCATTTCAGTGCATACGGAGATTTGCAGGCGGTTACCACGCAAGCACGGAACTCCGCTGCACTGTTATCACATCTTTTTCGATAGGGGCGTGTGTCGGGCTTATCAACTTATCAAAAGCATATAATTTTAGCGTCATACTTCTAATCTTGGCTCAGGTATGCGCAATTGTAATTTTGGTTCTATCCCCGCTTGACACGCCCGAAAAGCCCTTATCTAAAAAAGAGTACAAGTATTTTCGCAGGATTGCTCGGATAATCTGTATATGTATATCCGTCGGAATAATTCTGTCGTACTGCTTCAAATTGAATTTTATATTTGCTCCGCTGTGTATGAGCCTTATTTTTGAAGGTGCACTTATCACTGCAGGACAAATAAATAGATTTCACTATAAAAAAGCAAGCTCAAATTAGAGTTTGTTTTTTTATTTTGTCACAATTTATCTATTCAATATCCATTAGGAATATGCTATAATAGTATGACTGAAAAACGAGGCTGATAATATGGAAAATCAAGCAGGCGAAAAGTTAATAGGCACAGTGGAAGAAATCACATTTGCCAACGAGGACACAGGATTTTGCGTCTGCGAGGTAAATACCGGCGAGGAAGGCGTAACAGTAGTAGGCAGTATAGGTATGCCGGCTGTAGGAGCGCAGATAGAATGTAACGGCAGGTGGGATTTCCACCCATCATTCGGCAGACAATTCCGAGCAGAAAGTGCAATAATGACCATGCCGGCAGATGTCAGCGGAATACTGAAATACTTATCATCGGGAATAATCAGAGGTATCGGTCTTGCCACGGCTACAAAAATAGTAGAGACCTTTGGCGAAAGCAGTTTTGATGTAATCGAGAATGAGCCGTCGAGATTAGCTACAATAAGAGGAATAACTCACGCAAAGGCGAGACAAATCAGCAAGGCATTCAAAGAGCAATTTTGTGCCAGAGAAACAATAATCAGCCTCACC
>URJF01000055.1 GCA_900548085.1 uncultured Oscillospiraceae bacterium
GTACTATCGAGTCAGCGGCACAGGAGTCGGCAGAGGCGGCTGTACAGAACTTTGGCTACAAGGCTATATTCCCTATTCTTTTGGATATTGAGGGTCAGCCTACCTACTTTATGTCCCTTTACGGTGACGGCTATATCGTAAAGGGCTATGCACTGGTTAATCTGGACGATAAGACTCTTGTAGGTACAGGTCTTCAGGATACGGAAAAGAGTGATATTAAGGCTCTTAATGCCGCAGTGGAGAACTATATCAATGCGCTTAAGGATAAGGGCGTAGTTGCCTCCAGCGCAAATGCCGATGATTACAAAGTTGACGAGGGCAAGGACGATAATTCACAAATTTCGTCCAAGAATACAAAGGATAATACTACCAAGCCAAAGACTGACGGCAATACTGTCAGCGGTAAGATTGAGGATATTAAAACCTCTGTAAACGACGGTAATACTGTATATTATCTCAAGGTCGGAGATAAGTATTATTACATTAAGGTTACCGACTGTATGGATGTTCTCCTTATGAACAAGGGTGACACGGTAACAATCACCTTTGAAAATAACAAAGGCGAATTTGTAGCCGCAACGAGCATCAAAAAGTAAACAGTGAAACAGCGTATTCCTTGGAATACGCTGTTTTTTGCAAAGAAATAAGCGCCGAAGTTACAACTGACTTCGACGCTTATTTTAATTATTTGTTTTGCTTTGCTTTGCTTCCGGAGTGTCACGGTAATATTGGGTATAAGGCTTAAATCGAACCTGTTCTTCCCAAATTTCCTTTGCCTTAGGTGCCCATGCGGCTGCGTAATCATCGCATTTGGAGCACAGCTCCTCTGCCGACTCAGGCTTTTCCAAATTGGTGGATTTTGCACCCGTAGTTTTTATTATGCGGCGCAGTGCCTGCGGATTTTCTAACATGGGGCAAGGACGGAGCATATTGTCATTAAATGGCTGTCCCTTGTAGTATTCGTAGAATAAAGGCGAACGGAGACATTCCAATATACTTTTGTCTCTGATATTGCTGTCACTGTAGTGGATGAATACGCAGGGCTCCACATCGCCCTCACTGTTGACATGAAAATAGTTTCTGCCGCCGGCGATACATCCGCCTACAAACTCGCCGTCATTTTGGAAATCAACGGTGAATATGGGCTTTCCGCCTGTAGATTTGCGGTTGTTGCGGATGGTACGGTAGACATGCTCTCGCTGTTCGGGAGTCAGCAGCAGGTCTTTGTCTGCACCGGCGCCGATTGGCATATAGTGGAAGTACCAGGCGAACAGTGCACCGGAGTTTATCATCATATCGTAGAACTCATCGGAGGTTACAGCCTCGCAGTTCTTGCCGGTATAGCATACCGAGGTGCCAAAAATGCAGTGGTGCTTTTTCAACAGAGCCATAGCATCGGTAACCTTTTTATATACGCCCTCGCCTCTGCGGGCGTCTGTAGTCTCCTCTGTACCCTCCACGGAGAGAGCAAGCGTCAGATTGCCTGCTTTTTTCATATCCTCGCAGAATTTGTCATCTACGAGTGTGCCGTTAGTGAAGGCTAAGAATATGCAATCCTTGTTTTCACCGACCAGTGTGAGTATATCTTTTTTGCGTACAAGAGGCTCGCCGCCTGTAAACATAAAGAAGTGAGTACCCAGCGCTTTGGATTCGGTGACGATTTTTCGCATTTCGTCCAAAGTCAAGTTGGATTTATGACCGTATTCTGCCGCCCAGCAGCCCTTGCACCTTAGGTTGCAGGCAGATGTGGGGTCCATAAGTACAACCCATGGGATATTGCATTTCAGCTGTTCACGGTTGGCACGGAGTGTCTTTGTGCCACGGAGTCCTGTGTCTATGGCAAAAGTCAACAACATTCTTGTGGCAACGTCTCGGTCAATGTAATTGAGAGCGTTGAAAAGAAAGTCGTGCCAAGTGTTGTTTTCGTTTGTCACAGTATCTTCTACTGCGTTCCAATTTGTAGGAAAGGTTTTGCCTACTGCTGTTTTCGCTACCTTGATTAGCTTTGGAATATTCTTTTTTGGGTTTTTGTACACATATTTCAGCAGAACGTTGCCGAGTATATGCAAAAATTTATCACTGTTGTTCATATATACTCTTTCGATTGTTACATTGACTCAGGTGCATCAATTTTGAGCATAGTCAAAATGTTCTTGATTGTGTTTTTTACTGCCTCACAGAGATACAGTCTCGCCTGCATAAGTCCCTCATCATCGGTCACTACACGGTGAGCGTTGTAGAATTTGTGGAAAAGGGTAGCAAGCTCAACCACATAGTGAGTGATTTTTGCGGGGTCATATTGCTTTGCGGCAGAAATAATTTCGCCCGTGAGCTTTGATAGATGGCTGATAAGCTCTCTTTCCTCGGATGAATTGAGCCTGTCAAGCTCCTCCTCGGTAGGCTTGCGCAGCTCTGTGCCCTGCTCCTTCGCCTTGCGAATGATGGAACAAATTCTTGCGTGAGCATACTGTACATAATATACAGGATTTTCGCTGCTCTGCTTTGCGGCGAGCTCAAGGTCAAAGTCAAAGTGACTGTTAGGTTCTCTGAGATTGAAGAAAAATCTCGCTGCGTCTATAGGTACTTCTTCCAACAGAGTGTTCAGCGTTATAGCTTTGCCGCTGCGCTTGGACAGCTTAATTGTTTCGCCGTCACGAACGAGACGAACCATCTGCATTATTACTGCATCGAGACGGCTTGCATCAATTCCCAAAGCAGTGAGAGCCGCTTTCATACGAGGTACATATCCGTGGTGGTCTGCACCGAGCACATCGATAGCCTTGTCGTAGCCACGGGTTACGAGCTTGTTATAATGATATGCAATGTCCGGCACAATATATGTTGGCAGTCCGTTGGCACGGATGAGCACAATGTCTTTGTCATTGCCGTATTCACTGGCTTTGAACCAAAGTGCGCCGTCCTGCTCGTATGTTACACCCTTTTCTTTAAGAGCATCAATAACTTTTTGAACGGAGCCGTCCTTGTGCAAAGAGGATTCTCTGAACCAATTATCATAGGTGATTCTGTACTTTTTGAGATCTCTTTCGAGGCCTTCTATATTCTTAGGCAGAGCGAAGGCGACGAGAGCGTCTCTGCGCTCTTTGCTGTCACAATCGACATATTCTTCACCATATTCTGCCTTAAAGTTCTTTGCATGTTCCACAATGTCTATACCGTGGTATGCGTCTTCGGGAAGCTCAATATCCTTTCCGCATTCCTGAAGGTATCTGACCTCTAATGAGGTGGCAAATTTTTCTATTTGGTTGCCGGCATCATTTACATAAAATTCTCTCCACACCTCGTAGCCTGCCGCCTCGAGTACAGAGGCGAGACAGTCACCGATTGCACCGCCTCTTGCGTTGCCTATGTGCATGGGGCCTGTGGGGTTTGCGGATACAAATTCAACAAGCATTCTTTTGCCTTTGCCGTAATCGGATTTTCCGTAATTTTCGCCCTGCTCCACTGCGTCTTCTACTATTTTGCTGTAGTATCTGTCGGACAGGTAGAAGTTGATGAATCCGGGTCCTGCTATTTCGGCTCTGTCAATAAGTGTGCCCTCAAAGTCCATATTTGATACTATGGCTTCGGCAATCATTCTCGGAGCCTTGTGATAGCTGCGTGCACCTGCCATTGCGGCATTGGTAGAAAAGTCACCGTTCTTTTTGTCTGCCGGCTTTTCTATTATGAATTCCGGCTTTTCGGCGTCGGGCAGAGCACCGGTGCTTACTGCCTTGTCGATAGCCGATATAATCATATTATTGAGTTTTTTTTCTGTTTCGCTGACTATTTTTGACATTTTATTCTCCAATTATTTTTATTGATTATTGATTGATTTTAAAGTTTATCGTAACTTCGTTGCGTGAGGAAACGGCTCCGTTTATGTCTATATCGTAGCCAAAGAGAAAAGTGCCTTCTTCCTCGCCGTAGTTGTTTTCGATAGTTCTGCCGTATATTCCCATCAGCATATCTCCGTACTGTGTGCCGTAGTTGCACAGATTACGCTTAGAACGCTCGATTATCAGCAATGAGCCGTACGCTCCGGCTTTGAGCATTTCTACCTTTTGCTCGTCTTTGGAGATGTGGAGAGTCGCTCTGATGGGCCTTTGAGGCGGATCTTGTTCCTCATTGTATCGGATTATGTAGCAGTCGTCTGTCTCCTCTATAGTGCCTACGGTGGTCATCTCGATTTTGTCATTGTCGTCGCCGTAGTTTTGTTTGCCTGTTATGGTTATCAGTGCTTCTTTTTTCATACTGTTCCCTTTATATTTTGCCGCCTCGCTGAATAGCCAAATCTATAAGTCTGTCTATCAGTTCTGCATATGGTACTCCCACTGCCTCAAAGAGTTTTGGATACATACTTATTGAGGTTTGACCGGGGATTGTATTTATTTCGTTCATCAGCACACGCTGATCTTTTTTTGTTACGAAGAAATCGCAACGGCTCATGCCCTCACAACCTAATGCCTTGTAGGCACGGAGCGCCGCTTCTTTTACTTCTCCTCTCTTTTCGGGCGAGATGAGAGCCGGAATGTGCAGTTCGGATTTCGGATTATTGTATTTTGCGTCGAAGTCATAAAATTCTGCTGCCGCAACAACTTGACCGACTTCTGCGGCAATAGGCTCTTCGTTGCCTAATACTGCACACTCTACCTCAAAGCCCTCTATAAATTCTTCAAGTACGACTTTTTTGTCCTCTTTGAGAGCTTTGTCTATTCCTGCCTTAAGTTCTTCCCTGTTGTGGGCTTTGGATATGCCTACTGATGAGCCGGCGTTGGCAGGCTTCACGAAGATAGGGTAGCCTAATTTCTTTTCTGCATTGTCTATGCAGGAGTCTGTATCTTTGTTGTACTCATATTTTGTGAACGAACACCATTTTGCTTGGTCTATGCCAAAAGCGTCTGCAACCGCATTTGTTACCGCTTTGTCCATACAGGAGCCTGACGAGGTTGAGTCACAGCCCACAAACGGAATTTGTGCCAGCTGTAAAAGTCCTTGTACAGTGCCGTCCTCTCCGTTTTTACCGTGGAGCACAGGAAAAACTGCATCGAGTTTTATTGTTTCGCCGTCCTCGGTTACGATACCGCCGACAGAAGAATCAGGGGTAATATATGCCTTTCTTTTCTTTCCGTTCAGCCATTTGTCGTCGGGGAGCAGTTCTATATCATCTTCATAGAGATACCACTCGCCGTTCTTTGTGATACCCATTGCGACTATGTCATACTTGTTGCGGTCTATGTTCGACAATATGCTATGGGCGGATATGCAACTGATGTCGTGTTCCGATGACGCACCGCCGAACAGAATGGCTATTGTCTTTTTGCTCATAATATCATCCTCTGTTCCGTAAATTTGTTATCTCACTAAATACAATAAATTATAATATCATACTTTGTTTATAATATCAATATCAATAATTAACAAACCATAGCTAAATTTGTGTTGCTATTATAATGATATTATGCTAAAATACAAAAATGAACCCGAACAGAAAGGAATATCGGTATGGAACTCAACGAGATTTTCAGAATATTAGATAAAAACTTGAAAGATATAAATAATGAACTCGGCTTCAGCCGTAGTGCTTCAGACGAAAAGAGCGTTACTTTCTCCGGCGAAAAGGGGATATATCGCCTCGTACACGACGCAGAGACTAATATTATTCAGTTCGATTGTGCCTATGAGGTCAAGGGCGATGAGACACAGTGGAACACTGTATCACGCAGTTTGTTTGAGCTCAGTGTTGCAGACGACAGAGATGTTAAGTCTCTCAGCAACGAAATAGAGGACGAGCTTCAGCACTTGTACAATGCAAGAAAAAAGGTCGATTTGGACAAAATCAAAATGCCAAAGGCTGTGTCGAGAACTAAGGCCAAGAACGGCATCATCAGCTATGATACAGATTCTCTCGCTAACAGATTCGGCGCTCTTTATCCCGAGTTTAAGGACGAGATAAAACGCAATATCGCAGAGTACGGCGAGTTTTTACCTGAGACTTTCTTTGTTGAACACGGAAACGCTAAGGTGCTCGATGTTATCAAAAACGGCACAAAGGCAGAGCAAAAAAAGCTGTTCAAAATGCTGGGCGAAGTATTTGAGGACGGAACAAATGAGGTTCAGGATATTATCGGCGTAACTATTCTCGGCGAAATGAAAAATGACCCGCAGATGATGGCTGTGGCTGACGCATATATGACAGAATATATGTCAGGCCCTATTCATGAAATCAACAAGCTCACTGCTAAAAATAATAAGTACACAAAGAAGTTGAAAAATCCGCCGGCATATAAGCCTAAGAAAAACAAGGCTTTTTCACTTCAAAACACATTGAACCAAAATCAGTAATTTGGTACTAATTACCAAAAACGCAAAAAATATCTGCCCCGTAACAAGATTATGGGGCATTTTATATCACATAGAATGATAAAAAAATAACAAACTATGGTTATATTTCACAAAGTGTCGCCCTTAACATTGACAAATAGTTGAATATCTGTATAATAGTTAATATGCGACTACGGTCAGACATATAATATTTTGAGTATTCAGAAAAGAGAGGTATATATTTATGTCGAGAGTATACAATTTCAGTGCAGGTCCTTCTACCCTGCCGGAAAGCGTGTTGAAAAAAGCGGGAGCAGAGATTATGGACTACCACGGCAGCGGTCAGTCTGTTATGGAAATGAGCCACCGTTCAAAATGGTTTGACGATATTATCAAAGAGGCAGAAAAGCTGATGAGAGAGCTTTACAAGGTGCCGGATAATTATAAGGTGCTTTTCCTTCAGGGAGGCGCATCGGCACAGTTTTCTGCTATTCCGCTTAATTTTATGAACGGCAGCGGAAAGGCTGACTATATCATTACGGGTCAGTGGGCAAAGAAAGCGTTTCAGGAGGCACAGAAATACGGCGATGTTGTGGCTGCCGCTTCTTCAGCAGACAAAACTTTTACTTATATTCCTAAGACTAAGCCTGAGGATTTCCGTGATGACGCTGACTATGTATATATTTGTATGAACAATACCATTTACGGTACTGTATATAAGGAACTTCCGCCTGTTGGTGACAAGGTACTTATTGCCGATGTTTCATCATGTGCTCTTTCAGAGCCTTTGGACATAAGTAAGTTTGGCGTTGTATATTTCGGTGCACAAAAGAATGTTGCTCCGGCAGGTTTGGTAGTAGTTATCGTAAGAGAGGATTTGTTGGGCAACGCTCGTGATATTACTCCTGTTATGATGAACTATAAGGTGCAGGCAGATGCCGACTCACTCTACAACACTCCGCCTTGCTGGACTATCTATATCTGCAAGCTCGTGTTGGATTGGATTAAGGAAGAATTCGGTTCATTGGACGCTATGAAAGTTCATAACGAAAAGAAAGCAAAAATTCTTTATGATTTCCTCGATTCCTCAAAGATGTTCCACGGCACTGTTGTTCCGGAGGATCGTTCACTTATGAATGTTCCGTTTGTAACAGACAGCGACGAGCTGAACGCAAAGTTCATCAAAGAGGCTACCGAGGCAGGTTTTGTTAACCTTAAGGGCCACAGAACAGTAGGCGGTATGAGAGCATCTATCTACAATGCTATGCCTATCGAGGGCGTAGAAAAGCTCGTAGAGTTTATGAAAAAATTTGAGGCAGAAAACGCATAAGGAGACTTATCAAATGTTTAACATAAAATTATTGAACAAAATTTCGGATGTCGGATTATCAAAGTTCGACACAACAAAATATACATATGCAGATGATATAGAGAATCCTGACGCAATTATGGTGCGCTCTGCATCGATGCATGATATGACGATGCCCGACAGTCTTTATGCAATAGCGAGAGCAGGTGCCGGCACAAACAATATTCCTGTAGCGGATTGTGCTCAAAAGGGCATTGTTGTGTTCAACACTCCCGGTGCTAATGCAAATGCGGTTAAAGAACTTGTCATTCTCGGATTGCTTATTTCATCGAGAAAAGTAACTAAAGCTATTGATTGGTGCAAAACTATCAAAGACGAGGGCGACAATGTAGGCAAGACTGTAGAAAAGGGCAAATCCGCTTTTGCAGGTCCCGAAATTAAGGGCAAGACATTGGCTGTTATCGGTATGGGTGCTATTGGAAGATTGGTGGCAGAGGCAGCAGTTGACCTTGGCATGGAGGTTATCGGCTATGATCCGTTTTTGCCTAAGGATGCCGAGATGAAGCACGGCATTACCATCAACAACAATTTGGATGAGATTTTTCCTGTTGCGGACTATATCACCATTCATGTTCCTCTGAATGATGATACTAAGCACCTTATCAATGCCGAAAGCATCGAAAAGATGAAAGATACTGTCCGTATTATGAACTTTGCTAGAGGCGGTTTGGCTGACAGCGATGCTGTAGTTGAAGCTCTTGATGAGGGCAAAATGGCCTGCTATGTTACAGATTTTCCGGATGCAACTCTCATAGGTGTTGACGGCGTAATCGCTATTCCGCACCTGGGTGCTTCTACTCCGGAGAGTGAGGAAAACTGTGCGGCTATGGGTGCTCAGGAGCTTATCGATTTCTTGGAGTACGGTAATATTAAGAACAGCGTCAATATGCCGGCAGTTTCTATGCCAAAGAATGCAAAGAGCAGAGTAACGGTTATTCACAAGAATCAGCCTAATATGATTGCTACCATTACCGACACAATAAGCAAGGATGGTATCAATATCGCCGATTTTCAGGATAAGAACAGAGGCGAAATCGCATATTCAATCATTGATTGCGACAGCGATGTATCGGATACCGTTAAAGCAGATATAGAGTCTATCGATGGTGTTATCAGAGTAAGAGTTTTATAATCCAACGCAAAAAGGTCAGCGACATTACCCGCTGACCTTTTTTGTCGTAGCAGAATTGCCATAAGTTTGTGGCTGCTGGCTTGCACCCGGTAATAAGTTGCACGGTACAAACAGAAGCTCGTTTCAAATCCCTGTTTTCTGAAATCAATAAAAAAAGACAGACAGTCTAAAAGACTGTCTGCTTTTTATGGTGACCCGGACGGGATTTGAACCCGTGTTACCGCCGTGAAAGGGCGATGTCTTAAC
>URJF01000056.1 GCA_900548085.1 uncultured Oscillospiraceae bacterium
GACAGCTATGCTCGTCTCATTGCCCCGGCGATTGAGCGTGAGATCCGCAGCCAGCTGACCGAGGCGGCAGAAGATACTTCTCTGAATGTCTTTGGCAAGAATCTGACACAGCTTCTGATGCAGCCGCCCATCGCTGGCCAGGTCGTTCTCGGTTGGGACCCGGCATTCCGTACCGGCTGTAAGCTGGCAGTTGTAGACGAGACCGGCAAGGTGCTGGATACAGTTGTGATCTACCCCACTGCGCCGCAGAACAAAGTGCGGGAAGCGAAAGCAACCGTCAAGAAACTGATCGACCAGTATCATATCACACTGATCAGCGTCGGCAATGGCACCGCGTCGAGAGAGTCCGAGCAGATTATTGCGGACATGCTGAAGGAGTTTCATCTGAGCACCCGCTATGTCATCACGAATGAGGCAGGAGCTTCGGTCTATTCCGCGAGCAAGCTGGCGACAGAGGAGTTTCCGCAGTTTGATGTTAGTCTCAGGAGTGCAGTCAGCATTGCCCGTCGATTGCAGGACCCATTGGCAGAGCTTGTTAAGATTGACCCTAAGGCCATAGGCGTAGGTCAGTATCAGCACGATATGCCCCAAAAGGAGCTTACATCCGCTCTCGACGGCGTAGTCGAGTCATGTGTAAACTCGGTGGGCGTTGATTTGAATACTGCTTCGCCTCAGCTGTTGTCCAAAGTCGCCGGTGTTACAAAGACTATTGCTAAGAATATTGTTGACTACAGAGAGCAAAACGGCTCTTTTACCTCTCGTGCCGAGCTTAAAAAGGTTTCCAAATTAGGCCCTAAGGCATATGAGCAGTGCGCCGGCTTTTTGCGTGTGAGCGAGAGCAAAAATGTTTTTGACAATACCGCAGTTCACCCGGAGAGCTATCCTGCCGCTAAGGAACTGCTAAAGGTGTGCTCCGTTACAGACTCCGATATACGCTCCGGCAACATAAAAAAGCTGCAATCTCAGGTAGAAACGATAGGCACATCAGCATTGGCTAAGCAGTTGAATATAGGAGAGCCTACACTTATCGATATTGTGTCCGAGCTTTCTAAGCCGGGCCGTGACCCTCGTGACGAGTTACCTAAGCCCCTCCTTCGTTCCGATGTAATGGGCATAGAAGATTTAAAGGCGGGCATGGAACTAAAGGGCACTGTGCGCAATGTTATCGATTTCGGCGCATTTGTTGATGTGGGTGTCCATCAGGACGGACTTGTTCACATCAGCCAAATTACAAACAGATATATAAAGCATCCCTCGGAGGTACTCAAGGTGGGCGATATTGTCACTGTTTGGGTTCTTTCTGTCGATGTGGACAAAAAGAGAATTTCTCTCACTATGAAACAGCCAAAATAAATAAAAAAATGTTGTAAGATACAACAAAATTTGGTATAATTAGCATAAATTAGGATTTAGGAGTGAATTATATGTCAAACAAACAAACTCTTTTCTGCGGCAATAATGCCGAATTTTTGTCAGCAGAACTCACAAAAGAAAGTAATAGTTCCAATGGAGCACCTGCTTTTCGTATTCCCAGCTTGGTTAATGCCGACGGTACACTTGTTGCCGTAGCAGACAAGGCTTGCACAGGCTCAGATTGGGGATTCATCGAGCTTGCAGTAAGAACAAGCACAGATAACGGTAAGACTTGGTCTGATCTGAAGACTATTGCAACTCCGCCCGCAAGAGAAATTAACTCTAATGTGGACAATACTGCTACTGCTTTCTTCATCGACCCTTGTATGACCGTAGCACCTAACGGTGATATTGTTCTTCTCGTTACATTCTTCCCTGAATCAAAAGGCTTCCATAACCAAAAAATTCTCGAAAATAAGAAGGTTGCTTATACAGAGTATAATGGTGCCGCTTGTCCTCTTATCTATGACAGAGACGGCAAGTTCTATATCGTTTCTCAAGACGGTACTGTTGTTGACAGCAAAAACAACGATACTATGTATACCTGCAACTTCTCCACAGGCGAACTTAAAAAGGGCGACGAGTATGTAGGAAATATTTTCCTTAACGGCGCTGTAGGCAAGTCTGAGAGCAACGCCGGCACAACCTTCGGTGCACCGCTCAAAGCACCTAAGAGGAGCTACATATTTATGCTCAAATCATCAGATAAGGGCGCTACATGGACTGAGCCTAAGGACATTACCGGCAGTCTGCTTAATTTGGATACAGACGGTGCTTTCCTTGCGGTTGCTCCCGGTACAGGACTCACCACAGAGTCCGGCAGAATTATCTTTCCGCTTTATACTAAGAAAGGTACAGTAGCTGTTTATTCCGACGACAATGGCGAAACTTTCCGCCGCAACACCGTTATTCCTTTTGCAGCAGGTCAGGGCGAATGGGTTCCTGTTCAGGCTCCTACCGGTGATCTCTACGGATTTTCCAGAACTAAAAAATATAAAAAGATTCATACTTCTGTATCAACTGATAATGGCTTGGTATGGGTTGGCTCAAAGAGCGCAAAGGTTAAGGCACCTTGCTGCCAAAAGAATGCTCTCGTTATCGGTGATAAGGTTTATGTATCTCATCCTAACAGCAAAAAGCGTGAGAACGGCGTGATTTCCGTTGGTACATTCACCTATAACAAAAAGGGCAAGTTCAAAGGAATTAAGTGGGACAAAAAGACTGACATTAAGGTTAATGAAGGTTTCTTTGCTTATTCCTGCATGGCTAAGATTGACGATAAGACTGTAGGTATTCTCTACGAGGATCAGCCAAGCTCACATATCGTATTTGAAACAATTTCTTTGTAATTTAATACAAGTATAATGTTTTAACGGCATAGCGTTTGCTATGCCGCTTTTTGTTTGATAAAGACTAACTAAAAGGAGAGACTTCGTAATGAAGCCTCTCCTTTTTATGAGAATAATTATTTGCTCATTTCTTTTATGTATCGTTTAAAGAATTCTACACCTATTGGAAGTTGGTCTATCGGTATTCTTTCGTTAGTTCCGTGAGTGGTGAGCATAATTGCAGTATCTAATGTAAATGGTGAAAATCTGTACATATTGTCGCATATTTCTTCGTAGTGATACGAGTCTGTTCCTCCCATTACAAGAAAAGGTGCGACTATATTTTTTTCGCTTATTTGCATAGCCAGCTTGTCTATTGCTTTGAATGCTTCGGAGTCGGTGGATGAAACCTTTGATGCTTCCTTGCCTTTCAAAAATTCCACTTCTATTTCTTTATTTTTTATCACATTTTTTATATGTGCTTCTGTGTCCGCTATTGTATCGCCCGGCATTTCTCTAAAGTTGACTGTAACACTTGCAGATTGTGGCAGCACATTAGATGCAGGACTTCCGCTGAGCATTGTGCACGCTGTAGTTGTTCTGACGAATGTTGCGGCAGGTGGAAATTTTTTCATTACTGCTATGAATACAGGCTTTAATAATCTTAGGTTGCACATTACCATTCGAGCAGGAAAAGAGGTATATCGTCCTACATGACTGAACAGATTATATACCGAGGGCAGCATTTTTGATTTGAATTGGTGGTTTTCCAAATCTCTTACTGCCTCGCTTATCATTCCTACAGCAGTATGCTTTGGAGGCTGAGATGAATGGCCGCCCTTAGCCTTTACGCTTATTTTGTAGTCTGCATATCCTTTTTCTGCTATTCCTATTCCGGCGAGATTGCCATCAATAAGACCTCTTATGTTGGCTTTAATTATTGCACCGCCCTCGTCTAATGTGGAATCGAGATGAACTCCACGGTCCTTTAGGACTTGCATAATAGAATGAGCTCCGTTATTACTTCCGGCAACAATTTCTTCGTTATGACCGAAGCATAGATACACTGTTCTTTTCGGAGAATATCCTTCTTCCAGCAGTGTCTCTACAGCTTCCATAACGCAGATGAGATGATTTTTCATATCCACTGCGCCTCTGCCCCAAATGTACTCGCCGTCATTGAAGCCCTCAAACGGATCGTGCTCCCAGTCATCATATGTGCCCTCCGAGATAGGAACAACATCTTGATGGGATAACAGCGCAATCGGCTCAAGGCTTTCGTCTGTACTCTGCCATGTGTACAGCAGTGATGCTTGCGATACTTTTTCTCTTTTGAGTGTTTTGTGTGTTAGGGGATATTCATTTTTAAGAAATTCGTGGAATTTATCAAATTCGCTCCAGTCCACTTTGTCGTCATCCGGATTTGATATTGTTTTGATTTGTATTGCTTGTGACAAATGCTTTTGTACCCTCGCACTGTCTACATTTTCTTTTTGCATCGGCTCAATTTTTATCGGCTTTGCTTTGTATAGCGCTGCCTTTATTGCTGTCAATGCTATCAAGAGAACTATTATACCTAAGATTATCAAAAATATTTTCATCAGTCTAACCATCCTTTCTTATACATCAGATGAGCACCTACCAGTGATACCACAACACCTATCGGTATCAGTACGCCGGTTCCGAGTTTTCCGCTGAAAATCAATATTATTACGAGTACGGCTATCGGGAGTATGGATATTTTCCAATGCTTAGCGAGATATGATGCACACAGTGCACCGAACAGTGCCGGAGTAACCTGCTGAAATGCCGGCGAAAATATTGAACTTGGATCTGTGATATTGTGCAGTACCGGTCTGAATGCCAATACACATACTGCAATTATTATCGTTGTTACTATAGAGGATACCGCAATTGATATTGTGGATATAACCTCGCCTTCCTCTGTGTTTGGCTCAACCTCGGCACTTTCCATAGCATTCAGCGCTACCGGGAGCTTTAGGTTTGTTATGTTGCCTGTTACAAATCCGAGATATGTTCCTCCGGTGCCTAACAGGGGAGAGTATGTAAGAACCTCCAACACAGCTGTTGGATAAAATACTATTGCTACCGTTGCAAGTCCTTTGAATACCATATCAGCTTTTGGAAATACATTTAGATGATAGCATATAAGTGCCGGAATACAAAGGAATAATACGAGAGTAACGAATATCCATATTCTGCCGTATGTATGTGTTTTGTTTATGTACTTGTCATTCATATTAACCCCTCCATTCCAAAAATGCTACGGACTCCGGCAGGATTTGTGCCAACAGCATAACCAGAGCCATTGCACCTATCATAGAAAAAGGCATAGCAAAGGATTCCAGCCATTTCCACTTTTTAGCCTTAGATATTTTTTGGAGTATCAGCATAAGCAGTGTCGAAAATATAAGTGCCGCTACGGACAGCACTCCTGCTCCGTCTCCTCGTACATTCGGGTCTCCTTTTCCGGCTATTGCCCTTGCTACAAATGCCGCTATCAGTCCGATGAATGCCGCAGCGCTCATAATTGATGACCATTTGCTGTTTTTTGATGCTGCCTTGCCTATTTTCTTTTGTATCTTTTTTAGCAAGAACGGTATCAAAATCAGCGGCATAATAGAGCCTAATGTCATTACCCACGCTACTGTTCCGAATACCTCTTTGTCTGTAATCGGATTGGCTATTCCGCCGGTCAGTCCATATGCCTCTATCGCATTTGTTGCGGCTGTAACCTCGTAGGATATATTACCTATTACAGTGAGCCTTATCCACGGCAGCACATATCCGAGACCTGCCGCCAATGTCAGCACCGTAGCAACGATTCCTATGGCGGGCGCAACGGTAAACAGTCCCGACGATACCATTGTACTCTTTATGGTGGATTTTTCTATTCCGAGCTCTTTAGCCCGTTTTATTGCTCTGACCAAAAAGAACACCGCCTGCGCTGTTACGAACGCTACTACAATGAGCGCAAGCGCCACCATAAATTTATCCTCCTTAAAATCCATTTCATCACTCCTAAAAAACAATAATTTCATTCTAACATATAATTTTTAAAATAAACAGAAAAAGCACCTACTTTTTGTAGGTGCTCCGTTGCACTGTTTTATTTCAAAAACCTAATCATTTCAAGTGCGGCGTTTACATCACCGTCGACTTTGATTTTGCCGGTAGTGAATGCTACTACCGGGTCAAGCTTTCTGTTAATGAGCTTGATGAAGTTAGTGGCATTGATATGGATTATTGCATTTCTGTCATAGTATTCGTACGGCTCAACGTGAACCTGACCGTCTTTTATTTCTATGTAGAAAATGCCTGATGCCGCTTTTCCTTCGATATTGATTTGAAAAGCCAAGGTACCCTGTACCGAGGATACATTGATGTCATAAAACTTATTTCTTGCAGCTTCTACTACAGACTCGTATGTCATAGCCATAATGATTACCTCCTAACTGCGATACTTTATTATATCATAATTTTTCGTTGGTATCAAGTATTTTTGATCGACACTGTTTTCCAAAAAAATACTGTTGACTTATTGTGTCGTGTGGAGTAAAATACAATATAGAACAAATGTTCGGTGGTGGTTTTTTTGGACAGAACAGTACTTCATATAGATTGCAATAAGTTTTATGCTTCGGTAGAGTGTCTCTACCGTCCTGAGATTCGCAATAAGCCTGTGGCTGTAGGCGGCGATGTCGAGAGCCGTCACGGAATTATTCTCACTAAGAATGAGATAGCATCGAGATATGGGTTGACAGTGGGTGAGCCTTTGTGGAAGGCTAAGCAAAAATGCCCTGACCTTATTGTAGTACCTCCCAATTACCCATTGTATCTCAGGTTTTCAAAATTGGCACGGTTGATTTATGCCGATTACAGCGAATATATAGAGCCCTTTGGCTTGGACGAAAATTGGATAGATGTTACCGGCTGCGAAAAAAGCGGTGCGGAAATTGCCGAGGAAATAAGAACGAGAGTAAAAAATGAGCTGGGCATAACAGTCAGCATAGGCGTTAGTTTTAACAAAATTTTTGCAAAACTCGGCTCGGATTATAAGAAGCCTGATGCGGTTACTGTCATTTCCCGTGAAAATTATAAGGACATTGTGTGGCCTTTGCCGTGCAGTGATCTCCTTATGGTCGGCAGAGCCACTACCAAAAAGCTGAATTATTACGGCATAATGACCATCGGTGATTTGGCTCGTGCCGATACTGCTTTTTTGCAGCGAGTGTTCGGTAAGAACGGTCTTATGCTCAATTCTTTTGCTAACGGCTACGATGACTCACCCGTAAAACATATGGATGAGGTGTCAGATGTTAAGAGCGTAGGCAATTCCACTACCACCCCCAGAGACCTAAAGAATAATGACGATATAAAGACGGTTTTTCTTGTTCTTTGTGAGAGCGTGAGCAGACGGCTTAGGGAGCAGGGACTAAAGGGCAGAACGCTGACTGTTTCCGTTCGTTCCACTCAGCTTGCCACCTTTACCCGACAGACTAAGCTGAAGGCTCATACCGACATAAGCAGCGAGTTGCTTTCGGCGGCTATGGAGCTGTTTGTGCTAAATTATGATTGGACTTATCCCGTCAGGTCGCTGGGAGTATCTGTCAGTGATTTTGATTTTGAATACGAGCAGTTCGATATGGACGGCAGTGTGGAGAATAGGGAAAAGCAAGAAAAAATCGAGACCGCTGTTGATGCTCTAAAAAAAAGATTTGGCAATTATTGTATCACTCGTGCCTGTCAGCTAAAGGACAGAGAGCTGTCTCGCTTTAATCCCCACGATGAGCACATAATTCACCCTGTTGGATTCTTTTAAAAAATAAGACAAGAATGGAGAAAAATTATGATTATATTCAGTTCTACCGATTATGATAATTCTAATAAGCATTATACAAAGGTAAAAGCTGAGTTCGATACCGACGGACGCATTATGCCGCTGTCTATGACATACGAGGACGAGGAGATGGAGATTGACCGTGTGCTCGATGTCAGACCTGCTGCGTCACTGAAATCCGGTGGGGCAGGAATACGCTATACCTGTATGATAGAGGGTGTGCGTACCTATCTGTTTTTGGAGGAGACAAAGTGGTTCTTTGAGCCTGCCGTATAATTTTATTTTGCTGAATATTGCAAACGCTTTTAATATGTGCTAAAATATAGCAGTTAATTTATACCGTAATGGAGGACGATATTATGGCAGAATACAAAGATATGACAAAAGAGGAACTTCTTGAAGAAAAGCAAAAGCTACAAAAGCGTTTTGAAGAATATAAGGCTATGGGACTTTCCCTCGATATGTCCCGTGGAAAGCCATCAAAAGAACAGCTTGATCTTTCTATGGATATGCTCAAGCCTATTGATTATACTGAAAACGGAGTTGACTTGCGTAACTATGGTATGCTCGACGGTATTCCAAGCTGCAAAAAGCTCTTTGCGGATTTGCTCGGAGTAGAGCCTAAAAATGTTGTTGTAGGTCCAAGTGCAAGTCTTAATCTTATGTATGACTATATTGCACAGTGCTATACCGAGGGCGTT
This sequence comes from uncultured Oscillospiraceae bacterium, assembly GCA_900548085.1. Taxonomy (GTDB): domain Bacteria; phylum Bacillota; class Clostridia; order Oscillospirales; family Acutalibacteraceae; genus Eubacterium_R. The sequence goes on from URJF01000056.1 coordinate 8,304, forward strand.
CTCGGCTCAACACCGTGGTGCAAGCTGGATGAGGTTAAATTCCTTTGTCCTGTTCCAGGATATGACAGACACTTTACTATCCTTGAGCACTTCGGCATTAAGATGATAAATGTTCCTATGACTCTCGACGGTCCTGATATGGATGTTATCGAAGAACTTGTTAAGGATGACAGCGTAAAAGGTATGTTCTGTGTTCCTAAGTATTCTAACCCGCAGGGTATCACATTTACAGATGCAGTGGTTGAGCGTATTGCTGCTCTTAAGCCTGCCGCAAAGGACTTCAGAATTGTTTGGGACAATGCCTATTGTGTACATGACATAAAGGAGCAGGGCGACACCTTGCTCAATATCTACGATGTTCTTCCCAAGTACAATAACGAGGATATGGTTATCGAGGTTTGCTCAACCTCAAAGATGACATTTCCCGGTGCAGGTGTATCTGCTATTGTGGGCAGTGATGCCAATATCGCACAAATTAAGAAAAGACTTAATTGTCAGACTATCAGCTACGATAAGATGAATCAGCTTCGCCATGTAAAGTTCTTTGGTGATGTTGACGGTTTGAAGGCTCATATGAAAAAACACGCAAAACTCCTTAAACCTAAGTTCGATATGGTCATTGACCACTTGGAAAATGAATTAGGCGGCAAGGGTATTGCTTCTTGGCTCGACCCTACAGGCGGCTATTTCATCAGCCTTGATGTTATGCCGGGCTGTGCTAAGAGAGTGGGCGAGCTGTGCAAAGAGGC